>JACCYY010000284.1 GCA_013696235.1 Sporichthyaceae bacterium
ACCGCGAGCCCCTGGCCGGTCGGCGCGCTCCCGTTCGCGACCAGCGGTAGTGGACCGAGCCTGGTCGCGACCACCCCGGCGCCGGCCCGGCCGGGGAGCACGACCGTCTCGCCGACGAATCTGGCGACGCCCAGGTCTGCCGGTGCGAGGTAGACCGTGGCCGGGTCGGCGTGCTGGACGATCCGGCCGCCACGCATGACCGCGACCGCGTCGGCCATGCCCAGCGCCTCCTCCTGGTCGTGCGTGACCAGCACGGCGGTCGCGCCGGTCGCCCGGAGCGCGGCGCGCATCTCGGCGCGGACGTCGGCGCGCAGCCCCGCGTCCAGCGAGCTGAACGGCTCGTCGAGCAGCAGCACGGCCGGGCCGGGAGCGAGCGCGCGAGCCACTGCGACCCGCTGCTGCTGGCCGCCGGAGAGCTCGGCTGGCCGGCGAGCGGCCAGGCCGGTGAGTCCAACGAGCTCGAGCAGCTCGTCGACCCGCGTCCGGCGGGTGCCACCGCGACGCAGACCGAAGCCGACGTTCTCGGCGACCGTGAGGTGTGGGAACAGCGCTCCCTCCTGCGGCACGATCCCGACCCGTCGACGCTCGGGCGGCACGAACGTGACCCGGTCGGCGACCACCTTGGCTCCGACCACCACCCGTCCAGCGCTCGGCCGGTGGAAGCCGGCGACGACGCGCAGCAGGGTGGACTTGCCGCAGCCGGACGGCCCGAGGACGGTCGTGAGGGAACCGGTCGGGACGTGCAGGTCGAGACCCTCGAGCACGCAGACGCTGCCGTAGCCGGCATCGACGCCCTCCAGGCGCAGCTCGCTCATGCCGGCGTCCCCGCCTCAGCAGCGTCCACCCGGGTCCGAGTGCGGCGCAGCACGCGGTCGAGCACCACGGCCGGGATGACCGCCACCACGACCAGCATCGCGGCGTACGGGGCAGCGGCGCCGTACGCCGCGACACTGGTTCTGCTCCACATCTCGGCGGCCAGCGTGTCCATCCCGGTGGGCCGGAGCAAGAGGGTGGCCGGAAGTTCTTTGGTCACGGTGAGGAAGACGAGGGCAGCACCGGCGGCGATGCCCGGCAGCGCGAGCCTGATCGTCACGAGCAGCAGCACCGCCAGGCGGCCGCGGCCGAGTGACCGGGCGACCTCCTCGAGCGCCCGCGGCGAGGCCGCGATGGCCGCCCGGATCGCGCCCACCGCGAGCGGGAGGAACAGCACGACGTAGGCAAGGACGAGAAGCGGCGTGCGCTGGTAGATGCCGGGCAGCAGCCGGACGCCGACAAAGACGAGCGCCAACCCGATCGTGATGCCCGGCAGCGCGTGCCCGGCGTACGCGGCGAGCTCGACCGAGCGTACGTACGGTCCACGCCGGCGCGCCACGAGCAGGCCGACCGGGAGAGCGAGAACGGTGGTGGCGAGCGCGCCGAGCCCGGCGAGCTGGAGCGTCGCGGCGGTCGCGTCCAGCAGCTCGGGCAGGTCGAGCTCGGTCCGCCTGGTGGTGAGCCACCGGACGAGTACCGCGACCGGGACGCCGGTGGCACCGACCACGAGCGCACCGAGGGCAGCCAATGCCGGCAGCTTCCACCGACCGAGCCGGACCGGGTCGACCGACCCGACCAGTCCGCCCGTGGCGCGAGCGGATCGATCGTGGCGATCCGCGGTACCGCGGGCCCGCAGCTCGGTCACCGCGAGCACGACCGCGACGAGCACGAGCGCGACACCGAGCACCGCGGCCGGCACGCGGTCGAAGCTCGCCCGGTAGCTCGTGAAGATCCCCGTGGTGAACGCGTCGTAACGCATCACCGACACGGCGCCGAAGTCGCTGAGCACGTACAGCGCGACCAGCAGGCTGCCCGCCGTCGCGGTCGAGCGCACCTGCGGAACGGTGACGCGCAGGAACGTGTGCCAAGGGGAGAGGCCGAGCGAGCGTGCCACCTCGGTGAGCGCGGGGTCGGCCGTGCGCAGGCTGGCGGCCACCGGCAGCAGGACGAGCGGGTACGAGACCGCGGTGAGCACGATGAATGCACCGGAGAACCCGGCGATGCCCGGCCAGGTCGAGATCCAGGTGAACGCTGCGACGTACGACGGGATCGCCAGCGGGAGCGCGAGCAGCACCGCCAGCGCGCGCCGGCCCGGCAGGTCGGTGCGGGTGACCAGCCAGGCGGTCCCGACCCCGAGCACGAGGCAGGCCGCCGTGACCGCACCGGCGAGCAGCAGGGTGCGCAGCGCGAGATCGAGTGTCCGGTCGCGCAGCAGCACCTCCAGTGCCGCCCGCGGCCCGCGTTCGAGAGCGCGGATCCCGAGGTAGCCGAGCGGGAGCAGGGCAACCAGAGCCACCGCTCCCGCGACGAGCTCGAGAGCGCCGAACCGGGTCGTCGACGTCCACCGCCGGCCCGGGCCATGCCGCCGAGCCGGTGGACCGGGCGAGGACGCGCCGAACCCGGGTGACGGCGCGTCATCGGTCACCCGGGTCGGCCGGTGCTCGGCGACGGTCAGGACAGCCCGACCTCCTGCAGCAGCGTCAGGGTCTCCTCGAGCGAGGCGAGGTCGGACAGGTCGATGTCCGGGCCCTGCAGGGAGTCCAGCGGCGGCAGGTCGTGGACGGTGGACGTGATGCCGTCCACGACCGGGTACTCAGCGGTCTCGTCGGCGAAGTACTGCTGCGCCTCGTCGGAGAGCAGGAACTCGGCAGCGGCCAGCGCTGACTCGGTCGCGTCGCTGCCCGCGAGCAGCCCGATGCCGGCCACGTTCACCAGTCCGGCCGGGTCCTCGCCGGTGATGTAGTGCAGCTTCGCGGTGACGGCGTCCTCGCCCACGTCCGCGGTGAGTGCGTACAGGTAGTAGTGGTTGATCAGCCCCAGCGCGATCTGCCCGTCGTTGACGGCCGCCAGCACGAGGTCGTTGCTCTCGAACGCCACCGGATCGTTCGCGGCGAAGGCGGTGAGCCAGTCACGGGCGCCGTCCTCGCCCTCGATCACCCGCAGCGCCGTGACGTACGCGTGCCACGACGCGTTCGTCGGCGCGTAGCCGACCTGACCGGTCCAGACCGGGTCGACCAGGTCCTGGAACGTCGTCGGCAGCTCGGCCTCGTCGACCTGGGCCGGGTCGTACGCGATCACCCGCGCCCGGGCGGATGTCGCGACCCACGTGCCGTCGGCGGACTGGTACTCCACCGGCACCCGGTCGAGCACCTCGCCCGGCAGCTCGGCCAGGAGGCCAGCGGAACCGAGCGCGCCCAGGGCACCGCCGTCCTGGGAGAAGAAGAGGTCGGCCGGCGTTGCATCGCCCTCCTCGAGCAGCTGCGCGGCAAGCTCGGCCGTGCTGGCGAAGCGGACCTCCACCGGTACGCCGGTTACCTCCTCGAGCCGGTCCAGGAGCCCGCCGACCAGTTCCTCGCTGCGACCGGAGTAGATCACCAGCGGCTCGTCGGACTCGCCGGACGTCGCGACCGGGTCGGCCGGCCCTCCGTCGGCGGCGTCCGGGTCGGCCTCGCCGCAGCCGGCGAGGGTGGCCGCGGCCAGCGCGCCGGCAGCCATGGCGACGAGCACGAGGCGGCGTCGCGGGCGGGCGCCACGGTGGTCCAGCTGCATCGGTAGGGTCTCCTTTGTAGGGAAGGCTTACCTTACCGATCCCCCACGCCCTGTCCAGTGGCGGTCTCCGTGCCTCGGGTCGCCAGCACCCCGCCGGCAGGCAAGGATGGCGCCAGGTCGAGGGCACGAGCCGCCGACCGGAGAACCCCAGACGATCGGAGCTCAGATGCCGCAGGAAGTCCGCGGAGTGGTGGCGATGACGAAGGGTGCACCGGTCAAGCTGGAGACGGTGGTCGTGCCCGATCCCGGAGCCGGCGAGGCACTCGTCGCGATCCAGGCCTGCGGGGTCTGCCACACCGACCTGCACTACCGCGAGGGCGGCATCA
>JACCYY010000323.1 GCA_013696235.1 Sporichthyaceae bacterium
GTGCTGGCGCTGGCGACGGCACTCGCCGCGGGCGCGGCGGTCGCGGTGGTGCAGCTGCCCGGGCTGGGCGCGGACCCGGGCGACCCCGGCGGGCTGGCGAGCAGCCCGCCGGCTGGTTCGGGTACGACGCCGGGGCCGAGCGCCACGACGCCAACCGCGACGGGTCCGTCGGTCGGCTCGACCCCACCGGCTGGTTCGTCCCCACCGGTCGCCTCGACCCCGCCGGCGAGCTCATCCGCCGAGCCCGGAGCCCCCCTGCCCGACGGCTTCCGGCTGCACGAGGACGAGACCGGCTTCAGCGTTGCCGTCCCGACCGACTGGGACGTGGTGCGCGACGACCCGCCGCGCGTGGACTTCGTGGACCCAGCCGGTGGCCGGTTCCTGCGGATCGACCAGACCGACACGCCGCAGGCCGACCCGTACGACGACTGGATCGCCCAGGAGCCCGCCGTCGCCGACCGGCTGACGGGCTACCAGCGCATCGAGATCGCGCGGGTGGACTACCGCGACTACGACGCCGCCGACTGGGAGTTCACGTACGGCACGTCCGGGACGCCGCACGTACTCAGCCGCAACCTGGTCACCGGGCCGATGGCGTACGCGATCTACTGGTCTGTCGACGACACACGGTGGGAGGAAAACCTCGCGGTGCTCGACGTGATCACCGAGTCGTTCCAGCCCGCCGCCTGAGCGAGCGATGCTACTGGCGAGTAACATCGCCGCCATGACCACCCTGACCCACCGCGAGGCGTCGACGACCGCCGGCGAAGGCGCCGCCCTCCCGCTGGACGAGACCGGCGTGAGCGAGCGCGAGGCCCGCGAGGTCGCCGAGGCAGCCCGCGAGGCCACCTGGAGCGCACCCAGCTTCGCCAAGGAGCTGTTCCTCGGCCGGTTCCGCCTCGACCTCGTGCACCCGCTCCCCTCCACCGATCCGGCCCAGCAGGAGCGCGGGACGGCGTTCCTCGCCCGGCTGCGCGACTTCCTCGAGCTCGAGGTCGACGGCGCCGCCATCGAGCGCGAGGCCTTCATCCCCGACGAGGTGCTCCGCGGGCTCGCCGGCATCGGCGCGCTCGGGATGAAGATCGACATCCAGTACGGCGGCCTCGGCCTCTCCCAGCTCGTGTTCAACCAGGCGCTCGCCATGATCGGCTCGGCGAACCCCGCGATGAGCGCGCTGGTCTCCGCCCACCAGTCGATCGGTGTTCCGCAACCGGTCAAGCTGTTCGGCACGGCGGAGCAGAAGCAGCGCTTCTTGCCACGGTGCGCAACCACCGACATCAGCGCGTTCCTCCTCACCGAGCCAGACGTCGGGTCCGATCCCGCGCGGCTCGCCACCACCGCCACCCCCACGGAGGACGGAACCGCGTACGTCCTGGACGGGCAGAAGCTCTGGACGACCAACGGCGTCGTCGCGGGTCTCCTGGTCGTCATGGCCCGGGTCCCCAGGTCCGACGGGCACCGCGGCGGCATCACCGCGTTCGTGGTCGAGGGCGACGCACCCGGCGTCACGGTCGAGCACCGCAACGGGTTCCTGGGTCTGCGCGGCATCGAGAACGGGGTGACCCGGCTCGACCGCGTACGGGTCCCGGTCGAGGACCGGATCGGCGCCGAAGGTGCCGGGCTCAAGATCGCGCTGACCACGCTCAACACCGGCCGGCTCTCGATCCCGGCCACGTGCGTCGGCGCGACCAAGTGGTGCACGAGGGTCGCCCGCGAGTGGTCAGCGGCGCGCGTGCAGTGGGGCAAGCCGATCCACGAGCACGAAGCGGTGGCGACCAAGATCGCGTACATCGCGGCGACCAGCTTCGCGCTGGAGTCCGTGCTCGAGCTGTCCTCACGGCTCGCGGACGCGGGCCAGACCGACATCCGGATCGAGGCAGCACTGGCCAAGCTGTACGCCTCCGAGCACGCCTGGCGGGTCGCGGACGAGTTGGTCCAGGTGCGTGGCGGGCGCGGGTACGAGACCGCCGACTCCCTGCGCGCCCGCGGCGAGCGCGGGATCCAGGCCGAGCAGGTGCTCCGGGACCTGCGGATCAACCGGATCTTCGAGGGCTCGACCGAGATCATGCATCTCTTGATCGCCCGCGAGGCGGTAGACACCCACCTCGCGGTGGCCGGCGACCTGATCGACCCGGACGCCGACCGCGCCGCGAAGGTCCGGGCGGTCGGGCGGGCGGCCAGGTTCTACGCCGGCTGGCTGCCCACGCTCGCGGTCGGGCCCGGGCACCGCCCCGGCGCGTACGCCGAGCTCGGCCGGCTCGCCACCCACCTCCGGTACGTCGAGCGCACCAGCCGCCGGCTGGCCCGCTGGACGTTCTACGGGATGACCCGGTGGCGGGGCACCATGGAGCGCCGCCAGGCCTACCTGGCCCGCCTCGTCGACATCGGTGCTGAGCTGTTCGCGATCACCGCCACCTGCGTCCGCGCGCATGACCTGGAGCGCGAGGGCGGCCCGGAGGCAGCGACCGCCGTCGACCTCGCCGACGCGTTCTGCGGCCAGTCCCGTACGCGCGTCGCGACGCTCTTCATCGCGCTGCGGCGCAACACCGATCGGGCCGACGGGCGGCTGGCCCGACGCGTCGTCGACGGCGACTTCGCCTGGCAGGAGGCCGGCCTGGTCGACGAGCCCGACGACCGGCCATGGATCGCCTCGACCGCATTGTCCGCCGACCCGCCGGACAACGTGCACCGCAACCCCCTGGGCTGAGGCCTTGGGGGGCGAGACCCCCTGCGAGGATGCCCGGGTGAGGGTGGGGCTCGACGCGACGCCGCTGCTCGGCGTGCGGACAGGCATCGGGCAGTACGTGAACCACCTCGTCGACGCGCTGGCCACCACGCCGGGCGGGCCGGACCTCACGCTGACGGCGTTCACGCTGCGCGGGGCCCGAGCACTCACCGCTCCCGATGGTCACCGGGTCCGGCAGCGGCCAGTCCCGGCCCGGCTGCTGCAGTCGCTCTGGGCTCGGGCCGAGGTCCCACCGGTGGAACTGCTGGCCGGGCCGTGCGACGTGTTCCACGCGACCAACTTCGTGCTCCCGCCCACCCGGCGAGCGGTCGGTGTGGTGACCGTGCACGACCTCGCGTTCCTGCGCCACACCGACACGGTGAGCGCTGCGTCGCTGCGCTACCGCGAGCTGGTGCCGCGCTCGGTCGCCAGGGCGGCGCTGGTGCTCTGCCCGGCCGAGTCGACCTCCGCCGACGTTGCTGCCGAGTACGGGCTGTCCCCAGATCGGGTCGTCGCGACGCCACTCGGCGTGAGCGAGGCGTGGCGCACCGCGCAACCGTTGACAACGACCGAGCGAACCGTGCTCGGCGTCCCCGAGCGGTACGTGCTCTTCGTCGGCAGCCGTGAGCCGCGCAAGCGCCTACCCGACCTGCTCGCAGCGCACCGGCAGGCTCGCGCCGCCGACGACGCAGTCCCACCGCTGGTCCTGGCCGGCCCGCCCGGGTGGGGCGACGAGGTGGACGCCGGGGACGCGATCAGCACCGGCTACCTGGACGCGTCCACCCTCCGCGCGCTCGTGGCCGGGGCGACGTCTCTCGTGAGTCCCTCGACCTACGAGGGCTTCGGTCTCCCCGTGCTGGAGGCGCTGGCCTGCGGGACGCCGGTGGTGGCCAGCGACCTGGCGGTGCACCGGGAGATCAGCGGCGGGCACGCCGACCTCGTGCCGGTGGGTGAGGTCGACGCGCTCGCGGCGGCGCTCGTCCGCGCCGGGCACGCGAGACGGGACGAGGGTGCAGCCGACCGGCGGGTCTGGGCAGCCGCGTTCACCTGGCGTCGGTGCGCGGTGGCGACGATCGCCGCGTACGAGCGCGCCCTGGGTTGATCAGGACCAGGAGGACCAGCGCCACCGCGGTCGCGATCGAGATGATCAGTCCGGCCCCGCCACGTGGAGCGTCATAGGTGATCATGATCTCGTGCTCGCCCGCCGGGGTGGCGACCGCGACCACCGCGTGGTCTGCCGCCCTGAGCTGGACCGGCTCGCCGTCGAGCGTGGCCCGGAACGAGTCTTGCAGCGCGTCAGCGACGACGACGTAGCCGGCGCCGTCTGCATCGACCCGGACCCGGATCGTGTCGCCGGAGTCCTCGAGCACCTCGACGGCTGCGCTCGACCCGTCCGCTTCGGGTCCTGGCTCGGCGAGCAGGACGTCGGCCTCCTCGCCCGCGAGCATCCGGCCGATCGCGGTCGGGCCGTCGGGCTCGACCGCGGACGTGCCGGCCCACCGGATCCGCGGCAGCGCATCCTCGCGCTCGTACACGACTGCCTCGTCCGACCGCAGCATCTCGAGCGAGTCGCCGCCCGGCCGGACGACGACCAGCTGCGGTACACCGCCGGACCCGGCCAGCAGCACGGTGTGATCTGCCCGCAACGTGAGCTCGACGGTGAGTGGTCGGGACGCGGCGACGTCCTCGCCGGCCAGCGCGACGACCACGTCGCCCGGCTTGGTCCGATCGCGCAGGAGCCGAGCCCCAGCCAGCTCGACCGCACCGGCCTGGTCGACCACCCGGGCCTCGACGCGGGCCGGCACGTCCAGGTCGGACGGTGTCTCGGCGAGCGCCACCCCGACGCCCCGCAGCGGGCCACCGTCGAGCTCGAACCGCAGCGTGCTGCCCGGCGTCCAGACGACCTGCTGCGCGCTCCCGCCGACCGTGGTGCGCACGCCGGCGACCTCGGACTCCGGCGGCGAGACCAGGTAGGTCACGCCGAGACGGTCGAGCAGGGCGGCGCCGGCGACCGCGCTCGGGACGCTCGGCTCGGCCAGCGTGGGAGCGACGAACGCGTCCGGGTCGACCGCGCGCAGAAGCTCGGCGAAGGACTCGCGCATGAACGCGTGCCCGGAGAGCGAGCGCAGGCCGTACGCGACGTTCGACCCCGGCATGAGCGCGTCGTCAGCAGCGAGGTAGCGGTCGTGACCGACGTTGGCCGCGAGGAACCGGTGGGTGTCGGTGACCGGGTAGAAGTCCTCGCGGGGAACCTCGGGCCAGAACGGGACGACGACCATGATCGCCTGCCCGAGCACGACGGCTGGGACCAGCACGAGACCGGCCAGCCGCCAGCCGCCTCGTCGGGTCCGGGCCAGGATGACGCCGACCAGCGCCGCCACGCCGAGGCCGGCTGCGATCATGATCCGGGTCCCGTAGTAGCCGTAGAAGCCGCCGTCGATCGCGTACCGCAGCCCGTGCGCGATCAGTGCGATGGTCGCGACGGCGAGGACCGCCCACGCGCCCGCCCGCGCGACGCGTGCCCGCCGCTCGCCGGCGGTTCCACGCCAGAGCTCGCGCAGCCGCACCTGGACCGGCTCGGAGCGGAGCAGCGCGTCGAATCCCACGGCGGCCAGGACGGCTACCAGGAAGCCGAGCACCGAGCGGGCCCGGCCGATCGGGTTCATGTCCAGGAACGGCAGCCGTTGCAGGAGGGTCAGCCACGGCCCGCCCGCGTAGATCGCGACGCCCCAGACAAGCGTGGCGACGATCAAGAAGGTGCGCACACCTCGCCGCGACACCTGGTCGCGGTGCTCGGCCCGGGCTGCCCGGAACCCGGTGATCATCCCGATCCCGGCGAGCAGGACGACCGCGACGCCGGCGTACGAGAACGACTCGATCGGGTTGCGCGGGCCGAGCCACCCGATGCGCGCGTTGGTGGTGCCCATCGCGTCCGGGGCGAGCATGGTCACGAGCGAGGCGAGCGGGAGGAAGTTCTCGGCGTCCTGGTCGCGCGGCCCGACATAGGTCTGGCCGAGCAGGTCGAGGAACGGCAGCAGCTGCACGGCGACCAGCAGCGCGCCGGCCGCGACGCCGGCGATCGCGAGGCCACCGCTCGTGAGCAGCCGGCCCAGGCGGTGCCGCTCGAGCACCGCGAGCCGCACCAGCACGTACGCCGCACCGGTGTAGAGCGCGTACGTCGTCACGGCCGGGAACCCACCGGCAAGCATGGCTCCGACGACCGCCGCGACCAGCGCGGCGCTGCGCCCGTTGCGGGTCTGCAGCAGCCGCTCGAGCGCCCAGAACAGCGCCGGCACGAACGCGGCCACCCGGGTCTGCGGCCAGTTCGTCCAGGCGACCATGAAGCCTGACGTCGCGAACGCGAGCCCACCCATCCACCCGGCCGCACGACCGAGCCCGAGCCGGCGGGTGAACAGGACCATTCCGCCGATTGTCACGACGATCTCGAGCAGCTTGCCGTAGGCCGGCGCGAGCCAGAGCGGCAGCACCACGTACGGAGCGGTGAGCGGCGAGTACAGCGCGAGGTTCGGCGTGGCCGCGACCTCGAAACCGCCGGACTGCAGGTCCGACCACTGCGCCACGTCGCCGTCGCGGAGCCGGCTGACGAACTCGTACGCTCCTGGCAGCACCGCGTCGATCGGGTCCTGCACGTAGTCGTTCTCAGCGCTGAAGCCCGGCGGCACCTGGGCCGACCACGGCGCCACCCGGTAGACGACATCCGAGCTCGCGAACACCCGAAGCCCCAGCAGCGACTGCCCGAGCCCGGCGACCACGAGCACGACGGCCGCGGCGAACGTCACCCAACCGATCCGCCGGTCCAGCCGGTCGCCCGCAGCCCGGTCGCCGTCAGTGGCGACTGGGTGGGGATCGATCGAGGTCACGGGCTGGCGGTCCACTCCGTCGGCTCCCGGGAGCATAACCGTCGCGCCGGCCCGGCCCCGGCACCTAGGGTCCGGGTCGTGGGTGGGAGCAACGCGGCGGCGATCACGGTGGTCGTCGTCACCTGGGAGGGCGCGAACCTGCTGCCGGCGTGCCTGGACGCGATCATGACCCAGACGCTCGGGCCGGATCTCGTCGACGTCCTTGTCGTCGACAACGCCTCGACCGACGCGACGGCCGAGGTGCTGCGGCGGTATCCGGCGGTCCGGGTCGTGACGAGCCGGCGCAACCTCGGCTTCGCCGGCGGCGTAGCGCTCGCGCAGCGGCAGGTGGCGACGCCGTACGCCGCGCTGGTCAACAACGACGCCGAGCTGGCCCCGGACGCGCTCGAGCGCATGCTCGCGGTCGTCGACGGGCCAGGTGGCGAGCGGGTCGGCGCGGTCACCGCTCGCGTCCTCCTGGCCGAGCGTTTTGCACCGGCGCCGGGCGCCGGGCCGGACCAGTCCGGCGTGGTCACGGCCTCCGACGGCAGCACGTTCCGTCCGGCAGTGGACGGCCGGGTGGACCTGCTCAACTCGACCGGCAACGTCGTCCGTACGGACGGGTTCGGGCAGGACCGCGACTGGCTCGCCGTCGACGACGGCTCGCGCGCGTCCGGGCACGTGTTCGGCTTCACCGGCGCGGCGGCCCTGCTCCGCGTGGCCGCCATCGCAGATGCGGGGGGCATCGACGACCGGTTCTTCATGTACTACGAGGACACCGATCTGTCGTGGCGCATGCGCCTGGCCGGCTGGGAGGTGCGCTACGAGGCCGGCGCGGTCGTCCGCCACCAGCACTCGAGGTCCAGCCGCGAGGGCTCCACGCTGTTCCGTTTCCACGACGACCGCAACCGGCTGCTCACGCTGACCAAGGACGCCAGCCGCGGGCTTGCGCTCCGCGCAGTCGCGCGGTACCCGCTCACGGCAATGTCCGTCGTCACCCGCTCGGACCATCGCGGCGCGGATGCCGGTGTCCGGGCAAAGGTCCTCGCGTCGTACCTCCGGATGCTGCCGGGGACGCTTCGTCGACGTCGCGAGATCGGCCGGCTCGCCGCGGTCCGCGGCATCACCCGCCGGCAGGTCGAAGCCCTGCTGGTGCCGGTGCCGAGCCGGCCGACCGGCGCCTACCGCCGGAGCTGAGGGGCTGACTCCGGACGGCCCAGCCGCTCGCGGACGAGCCGGGTGATCCGCCCGGCCGCCCGTCTGGACACCTCTCGCACGCCACCCTGGCGCAGGTAGTCCCGCGCCAGGGCCACGTCCTCGCGGATCGACGGCCGGGAGGAGTCCAGGAACGCGCGCGGCATGCCGACCGCCGCCTCGCCGAGCTCGACGGCCAGGTCCGGGGCCCGGCGCGGGTTGCGGCAGAACTCCAGCAGCGGCTGCATGACCTTGGACCAGGTGAAGCTGCGCGCGACCTCACGGCTGCGCTTGGAGCAGCGCGCGGCCAGGTCCTCGTCGTCGAGCAGCTGGAACAGCGCCTCCTCGAGGCCGTCGATGTCTCCGGCCGCGACCGAGAACCCGAGCCCTTCGGCCTCGACCAGGTCACCGAACGTGTCGCCGCTCGTCGTGACGATCGGCAGGCCGGCCCAGAGGTAGTCCAGGATCCGCGTCCGGAACGAGAACGCGGTCTCCACGTGCTGCAGGTGGCAGCTCACGCCGATGTCTGCGTCGAGGAGGTAGTTCCCGCGACGTTCGTACGGGACCCAGTCGTCGTTGAAGAAGACGTGCTTGTTCGTGAGCCCGAGCCGGTCGGAGAGCGACACTGCAGTGGTCGCCATGCGCATCTCCGGCACGTCCGGGTTCGGGTGTCGCATCCCGAGGAAGAACAGGCGCACGTCGGGACGGCGCTCACGCAGGCGATCGACCGCGCGGATCAGCGTCAGCGGGTCGAACCAGTTGTAGACACCGCCACCCCACAAGATCACCTTGTCGTCGGCACCGATGCCGGGGACGACGCCCTTGATCGCCGGTGCGGTCCGGACCGGTGCGGCGTCGTTGAGCCCGAACGGGACGACCGCCAGCAGCGTTTCGAGGTTCTCGTCGTCGTCGTAGGTCTCCGGGTTGATCCGGCCCAGCCCGGCCAGCTGGCCGAGCCAGAAGTCGCGCTGCTTGGGCGAGGCGCAGAGCATGAAGTCGGCCCGCTCGAGCTGGTTGTTCAGCGCGGCCACGCAGTCCTTGAGGGTCTGGTGCCGGAACGCCTCGGACTGGTCCTTGGTCTGCTCGAGCACCTCGAGGTGGAACGGGTCGTAGATGTCGGCGACCAGGACCTTCGTGCTGCGCCGCAGCCACGGGTGCAGGGTGAGCAGCAGGCCCTGGAAGATCAGCACGTCGCACCACTGCTCGAGCCGCCGCAGGTCGCGGCCGGAGACCGACCGGGTCTCGAAGTCCGGGCTGTCGATGCTGCAGGTCCCGGTGGTGGCGAGCTCGACGTCGTGCTCGGCCGACAGCGCCGAGGCGATCTCCCAGGCCCGGATCGCGGGGCCGGCCATGCGGGCCCCGAGCGGCTCGCCGGTGACGATCGCGATCCGGCGCCGGCGCGTGAACATGTGCTCGACGTCGAAGGCCTGGACGAGGGCTGCGTAGCCCTCGAGGTAGCGCGCCTCCGGGTAGGCCGGCTCCAGCGCCTGGCGGAACAGCGGGATCAGGTCGACGTCCTGGCGGACCCGGGCCGCCTGGATCGTGCGGCGGTCCTCTGCCAGCCCCGGCAGCCGCTCGACGAAGTGGTCGATCGCGTACGCGCCGGTGAGCGTGTCCTTGTCCAGCTCGATCCGCTGCGACTCGTCGCCCGGCGAGCGCTGCAGGTCCAGCGCGGTCGGGTCGTCACCGCCGCGCGAGATCCCGCGCCGCACTGCCAGCGCCATCGCCGCCGGCAGCGCCCGGGCCAGCGCCTCGTCGCCGTAGTTCTTGTACAGGGACATCAGCGCATTCCGCTCGAGCAGGTAGTGCTCACGGAACTTGCCGTACCGGTCGATCGTGACGTGGTGGCGGTGGTAGGCGATCGAGCCGGGCACGTAGCGGACCCGGTGCCCGAGCAGATTGAGCCGCCAGCCGAGGTCGACGTCCTCGTAGAACATGAAGAACCGCTCGTCGAACCCGCCGACGCCGAGGAAGACCTCGGTACGGACGAACATCGCCGCGCCCGTCGCGAACAGGACGTTCTTCGGGTGGTCGAAGTCGGCGGAGTCGGGCCGACCGACCTCGCGCTTGTAGCCCATGCCGAACCACGTGAGCGAGCCGTCGACGTAGTCGATGAGCTCGCCGTCCCAGTCCAGCACCTTGCTCGCGACGCAGGCGACCTCGGGGTCGGCCTCGAGCTCGGCGATCGCCTCGCGCACCCAGGCCGAGTGCGGCCGGGCGTCGTTGTTGATCAGGCCGACGTACTCGCCGGTCGCGCCCGCCACGCCGAGGTTCATGCCACCGGCGAACCCGGTGTTGCGTTCGGAGACCACCATGCGCACGCCCGGAACCGCGGCGGTGATCTCCTCGACGCTCCCGTCACCGGAGTCGTTGTCCACGCAGATGATCTCGAGCCGGTCCTTGGGCCAGTCGAGCTCCTCGACCGCCCGCAGGCACGCGATGGTGTCAGCGGCGCCCTGGTAGTTGAGCACGATGACCGAGACGACATCGGAACGGAGGGCACGGGCGGCGTCCTGGCGTTGCAGCATGGTCTCCTCGTCACCGGGTCGGCGGGTCACTCGGTGGTCAGGTTCTGCCACGCACCGCCCAGGCTCACGATGCCACCGGACTCGCGCGGCGTGCCGTGGTCGACGTCGAACCGTGCGCTGCGGCGGATGAAGTCGTACGTGTGCTGGGTCGTGAAGTCGACGATGGATGCGTGCAGGTCGTAGGTCCCGGGCAAGAGCATAAGGCGCGGGACCGCGAGCTCGACCAGCCCGGCCCCGACGATGCGATCCGGGACGTAGTCCGCGTCACGCGTGTTCGAGGCCCAGACGTACACGCCGTCGAGCGTCTCCAGGGCCAGCCCGAAGACCGGTCGCTCGATCGGCTGGTCGGCGCGGAACGTGATCCGGATCGTGACCTGGTCGCCGGTGCGAGCGGCCGTGGTCGGTGCTCCGTGCGCGTCGAGCACCTCGAGCCGCTCGATCGTGGCCTCGCCCGACCCCCACCTGGTGGAGCCGTCGACGCTGGTCACCCGGTCGACGTGTGTGGAGTCGGTGTACTCGTCGACGAGCTGGTCGGGCTTGCCGACGGCGAGCAGCCGGCCGTGCTCCAGCCAGGCCACCTGGTCGCACATCGAGCGCATCGTCTCGGTGGCGTGGCTCACGATCACGACGGTCTTGCCCTGCGCCCGGAAGTCGGCGAACTTCTCCATGCACTTGGCCTGGAAGCTCGCGTCCCCGACCGCAA
>JACCYY010000337.1 GCA_013696235.1 Sporichthyaceae bacterium
CACGACCGACAACGGTCCCCGCCCGCCCAGGCCGGTGCCGTTGTCCGTGCTCATGGTCGAGACCTCAGCGCGCTCGGGTCGGCAGGAACACCCCGAGCAGGCTGGTCCTGCGCCTGGCCGCGAGCGCCTCGGCCGCACCAGGCTCCTGGCGGGCGAGCGACGCCAGCATGCCGACCGCGAGCATGGTGGAGAGCAGCGCCGAGCCGCCGTAGGAGACCAGCGGGAGCGGGATGCCGGTGATCGGCAGCAGGCCGATCACTGCACCGACGTTCACCACGGCCTGGACCGCGATCCAGGCGGTGACGCCGGACGCAGCGAGACGCGTGAACGAATCCGTGGCGCGGGAGGCGACCCGCAGACCGGCGTAGGTCAAGAGGCCGAACAGGGTGAGCACCGCGAGCGTGCCGACCAGGCCGAGCTCCTCGCCGATGATCGCGAAGATGAAGTCGGTATGCGCCTCGGGGAGCGTGCCCCACTTCTGCCGGCTGGCCCCGAGCCCGAGCCCCCACCAACCGCCGGTGGCCAGCGCCAGCTGGCTGTGACCGCCCTGGAAGCCCGAGCCCTGCAACGACGCGAACGGGTCCATGAACGTCGTGACCCGCGCCAGCCGCGTCGGCGACGTCGCGACGAACGACACGAACAGCAGGGCAACAGCGACGGTCGCGGCCGCGAAGAGCCGCAGTGGTGCCCCGACGACCCAGAGCAGCGACAGCAGGATCGCGATCAAGATCATCGCCGTGCCGAGGTCCCGGCCGAGCAGGATGAGCCCGATCAGCGCACCGCCGATCGGCAGCAGCGGGACCAGGAGGTGCCGCCACTGACCGAGCAGCTTCCGCTTCCGCGTGAGCAGGTCGGCACCGAAGAGGATCAGCGCGAACTTCGCCGCCTCCGACGGCTGCAGCCGGAACGGTCCGCCGAACTCGAGCCAGTTGCGGTTGCCGTTCACCTCGACGCCGATGCCCGGGATCTGCACCAGCACGAGGAGCACGACGGACCCGAGGAGCGCGGGATAGGCCAGGCGCCGCCACATCGGAACCGACGTCCGCGAGGCGATCCAGAGCACGGGCAGCCCGACCGCCATGAGGATCGCCTGGGTGACGAACAGCGAGTACGAGCTCGCGGTCTCCTCCTGGGCCACCACGCTCGACGCGGAGAGGACCATGACCAGGCCGAGCACGAGCAGGAGCGCGACGACGCCCAGCACCAGGTGGTACGACGCGAGCGGGCGGTCCAGCGCATGTCCGAGCCGACCGGTCCAGCCGGACGACGCTTCGGTCGACCTCGGGAGCGGAGCTCCGCTGCGCTCTGATCGTCGCTGCGCGGGCTCCTGGCGGGTGCCCGACGTCACGGTCACGACCGGCCGTCGTGCGTAGCGGCTCGGCCCAGAACGGCAGCGGCGAACGCGTCACCGCGCGCGCCGTAGTTCGCGAACATGTCCCACGAGGCGCAGCCCGGCGCGAGCAGCACGGTGTCACCGGGCACCGCCAGGCGGGCGGCCGCCCCCACGACGTCCTCCATCACGTCATCTTCCGTGCTGGCGACCTCGTGAACCGGGACCTCGGGCGCGTGTCGTGCCAGCGCGTCGCGGATCATCCCTCGGTCCCGGCCGATCAGCACGGCCGCGCGCAGGCGATGGCCCACCGCGGCGACCAGGTCGTCGAAGTCGGCGTCCTTGGCCAGACCGCCGGCCACCCACACGACGTGCGGGTACGCCGAGAGCGACGCGAGCGCAGCGTGGGGGTTCGTCGCCTTGGAGTCGTCGACGTAGGTGACGCCGTCGACGACGGCGACCTGGGCGATGCGGTGCGGGTCAGGTCGGAACCCGGCGAGCCCGGCCCGGACCGCCTCGGGTGTCACCCCGACCGCACGGGCCAGGGCCGCCGCGGCCAGCGCGTCGTCGACGACGTGCGGCGCGGACGCGAAGAGGTCGTCGGTGGTGGCCAGCTCTTCGGCGGCGTCGACCGGGTCGGCCACAAAGGCCCGATCGACCAGGATCTCCTCGACCAGCCCGAGCGACCCCGCTCGCGGGATGCCCCGCGTCAGCCCGACCAGGCGCCCGCCGCTGTGCCGCGCCGCAGCCTGCGCGAGCTCGACGACCGCGGCGTCGGCCAGCGGGTAGACCACCGTGGCGCAGCGCTCGTACGCGCGTCCCTTCGCCGCGACGTACGCCGCGTAGCTGCCGTGCCAGTCGAGGTGGTCCGGCGCGAGGTTGAGGATCACAGCCGCCAGCGGCGCGATCGACTCGCTGGCGTGGAGCTGGAAGCTGGACAGCTCGACCGCGACGACGTCGTACGGCTCGTCGACGCGCACGACGTCGACCAGCGGCGTGCCGACGTTGCCCGCGGCGACGACCCGCCGGCCGTCCGCGGCCAGGATCGCCGCGAGCATCCCGACGGTCGTGGTCTTGCCGTTCGTGCCGGTGACCACCAGCCACGGCGCGGCTCCGGGCCGGCGCAGCCGCCAGGCGAGCTCGGCCTCGCCCCACACCGTGAGCCCGCGGGCGCGCGCCGCGACGAGGATCGGCGCGGTCGGTGGCACACCGGGCGAGGTGATCACGAGGGTGGTTCCAGCGGCGAGAGCCGTCGCACCGAGGCGGACGTCGACCCCATGGGCGCGCAGGTCCTCGGCCCGGTGGCCGGCGACCGGGTCGGTGCGTTCGTCGTAGGCGATCACGCGCGCACCGAGCGCCAGCAGGGCCTGCGCCACGGCGGACCCGGCGACCCCGGTGCCGACGACGGCGACGTGCTGGTCAACCCAGTCGAGCGTCGACCCGCTCCCCGCACGCGCGCCCGGCCCGCTCGACCGGGCCGGGTCGTTCACCGCGTGACCCAGTCGGCGTAGAACACGCCGAGCCCGAGCGCGACGCAGAGTCCGGCGATGATCCAGAACCGGATCACGATGGTGACCTCGCCCCAGCCCTTGAGCTCGAAGTGGTGCTGCAACGGTGCCATCCGGAACACCCGTTTACCGGTGGCCTTGAACCAGCCGACCTGGACGATCACCGATGTGGTGATGATCGCGAAGAGACCGCCGAGGAGGACGAGGAGGAGCTCGGTGCGGGTCGTGATGGCGAGGCCGGCGATCGCGCCGCCGAGGGCGAGCGAGCCGGTGTCACCCATGAAGATCTTGGCCGGAGCGGCGTTCCACCAGAGGAACCCGAAGCACGCGCCGAGAAGCGCTGCGGCCACGACAGCGAGGTCGCGGGAGTCGCGGACCTCGTAGCACTTGGGGGTCGCGGGGCTCATGAACTCGCACGACTGCCCGAGCTGCCACGCCGCGACGACCATGTACGCCGCGCACACCATGACCGACGTTCCGGTGGCCAGGCCGTCCAGGCCGTCGGTGAGGTTGACCGCGTTCGAGGTCGCGATGATCATGAAGAACGCCCACAGCACGAACAGCACCGCGGGCAGCACGATCGCGCTGTCCCGGATGAACGAGATGGCAGCCGACGCCGGGGTCAGGCCGCGGTCGTTCTCGAACATCAGCGCGCCGATGCCGAACAGCACGGCGACCAGGCCCTGCCCGACCACCTTCGTCCACGCCCGCAGGCCGAGGCTGCGCTGCTTGGAGATCTTGATGTAGTCGTCGGCCATGCCGACCAGCCCGAGACCGGTCATGAGGAAGAGCACGAGCAGCCCGCTCACGGTCGGCAGGCGGATCGGCACGAGGTGCGCGACCGCGTACCCACCGAGCGTGGCCAAGATGATCACGGCGCCGCCCATCGTGGGCGTCCCGCGCTTGGTGTGATGAGAGGTCGGACCGTCGTCGCGGATGAGCTGGCCGTACCCGCGCCGGACGAGCGCACGGATCGCCAGCGGCGTACCGAACAGGCTGACCACGAGCGCGATGGCGCCGGAGACCAGCACCGCGATCATGGCGTCACCACCAGTACCGCGATCACGGCGTCACGGCCGGCACGTCGGCGACCAGCGCATCGCCGAGCCGGCGCAGCTCGGCGTCGCGGGACGACTTCACCAGCACCGTGTCGCCGGGGCGCAGCTCGTGGCGCAGCAGCGCGAGTGCAGCTGCCCGGTCCGGCACCGGCACCGAGTCCACTCCCCCAGGTTCGCCTGTCGCCCCGAGGTGGATCGGGTGCGCTCCGGCCCCCACGACCACCACGCGGGTGACGCGGAGCCGGGCGGCGAGGCGGCCGATCCCCTCGTGCTCGGCGGCGGACCGGTCGCCCAGCTCGAGCATCTCACCGAGCACGGCCCAGGTCCGCCCGCCACGCCCGACCGCGACGAGTGCACGCAGGGCCGCCCGCACGCTTTCCGGGTTGGCGTTGTAGGCGTCGTTGATCACCGTCACGCCGTCGGGACGCCGGTGGACCTCCATGCGCCAGCGGCTCCGGAGCACAGCCGCGGACAGAGCGTCTGCGATCGCATCGGCCGCGAGGCCGACCCGGTGGGCGACGGCGGCCGCGGCGACGGCGTTCCAGACGTGGTGCTCGCCGACGAGCTGGAGCCGGACGGCAGCCGACCCGGCGGGCGTGTGCAGGTGGAACGACGGCCGACCCTCGTCGTCGAGGTCGACTCCCGACGCGGTGACATCGGCGCCGGGTCCGGAGCCGAACCACAGCACGGGTGCCGCGGTGGCACCGGCCATCGCGGCCACCAGCGGGTCGTCGGAGTTGAGGACGGCGGTGCCCTCGGGCGGCAGCGCCGCGACGAGCTCGCCCTTCGCCGCTGCGGTCGCCGCCGGCGAGCCGAGCTCGCCGACGTGCGCCATCCCGACGTTGAGCACGACCCCGATCTCCGGCGGCGCGATGCGGCACAGCCGGGAGATCTGGCCCGGCCCGCGGGTGCCCATCTCGAGCACGAGATGCCGCACGTCCCGCTCCAGCCGCAGCACCGTGAGCGGCACGCCCAGGTCGTTGTTGAACGATCCCTCGGGCGCCAGCGTCGGACCGGACCGTTGGAGCACCTGAGCGAGCAGGTCCTTGGTGCTCGTCTTCCCGCTCGAGCCGGTGATCGCGGTCACCGTCACCCCGGGCGCAGCGGCGAGCACCGCGTGGGCGAGCCGTCCGAGCGCGCCGACCACGGCCTCGGCGCCCACCACCACGGCCGGTACGCCGACCGGCCGGCCGGCGAGCACCCCGGTCGCACCCGCTGCGACCGCGCCGGCAGCGAAGTCGTGCCCGTCGACCTGCTCGCCGGCCAGGGCGACGAAGAGCGAGCCCGGTTCGACCCGGCGCGAGTCGATGACGACGCTGCCGTCCACCCGTTCGCGGCCGGTGGCGTCGGCGAGCGATCCGCCGGTGGCGCGGGCGACCTCGGCGAGGGTCAGGCTCACCACGTCAGCGCTCCGGCCGACAACGCGGATCCGCCGGACCGGTCCACGATGGCAGCGCGGAGGACCGACCGGTCGTCGAACGGGAGCACGGTGCCGGCGATCTCCTGACCCTGCTCGTGCCCCTTCCCGGCGACGACCACACCATCACCCGGTCCAGCCAGCGCGACCGCCGCGGCCACGGCGGCGGCGCGCCCGCCGACCTCGACCACGTCCGCGCGGTGCGCGGCGTCGACGCTCCGGGCTCCCTCGAGCAC
>JACCYY010000349.1 GCA_013696235.1 Sporichthyaceae bacterium
AAGCCGGTGACTGCCTCGACGCTCATGGCGAGATCGACCTCGGACCCGGCCTCGGTGCACTCGAGGATGACGTGGCCGCTCATGATCGCCAGCGTCTCGGGGTACTCCGGCTCGCGCCGACCGACGATCTTGAGCCGCTGCCGGGGCAGCACCTGCTTCGGCCGCAGCGACATGCTGAAGACGCGGTACCACTCGATCTGGTCACCCGTGTAGCGCGCGACGCCGAGCGCCCAGCCCTGGCCGAACAGCTTTCGCTTCAGGCGCAGGCTGCAGTCGAAGCTGCCGCCGCGCTGCACCACCCGGCGGCGGAGGGCGATGAGGACGATGACGATCAGCAGGGCGACCGCGACCGCACCGAGCACCTCGACCATGGTCAACAACATGCCGGGTCCTGGCGGGTCGCGCGACGGCTACTGGTCGGCGCCGGCGGCGCGCAGCTGGGCTCGAGCCCGGAGCACCTCCGCCGCAGCGTCATCGTCCCCCTCGCCGGCCCCGATCGCCCGCTCGAGGGCGGACCGGGCCGCGGCCACGTCGATCTCGTCGCCGAGCTCGGCGCCCTCGGACAGCACCTGGATCTCGTTGCGGCTCATCGAGATGAAGCCGCCGTGCACCGCTGCGATGAGCCGCTGCTGCCCACCTTCGATCACCCGCATGACGCTGCCCTCGGCCAGCTCGGCCAGGACCGGCGCGTGGTTCGCCATGATCCCCATCTCGCCCTCGGTGGTCTTGACGACCACGAGGTCGGCCTCGCCCTGCCAGACCAGCCGGTCCGGCGCGACCAGCTCGACCGCCAGCTTCGTGTCAGGCATTGAGCTTCTTCGCCTTCGCCTCGACGTCGTCGATGCCACCGCACATGAAGAACGCCTGCTCCGGGAAGTGATCGTAGTCGCCGTCACAGATCGCCTTGAACGACGCGACGGTCTCCTCGAGCGGCACGAACGAGCCCTCCTGGCCGGTGAACTGCTTGGCCGAGAACATGTTCTGCGAGAGGAAGCGCTGCAGCCGGCGGGCTCGGCCGACGAGGACCTTGTCCTCCTCGGAGAGCTCGTCGATACCGAGGATCGCGATGATGTCCTGGAGCTCCTTGTAGCGCTGCAGGATCTCCTTCACGCGCTGGGCCGCTCGGTAGTGCTCCTCACCCACGAGCACCGGGTCGAGGATCCGTGACGTGGAGGTCAGCGGGTCGACGGCCGGGAAGATGCCGAGCGAGAAGATGCCGCGCGAGAGCTCCGTCGTGGCGTCGAGGTGGGCGAACGTGGTCGCCGGAGCCGGGTCGGTGTAGTCGTCGGCCGGTACGTAGATCGCCTGCATCGAGGTGATCGAGCGACCGCGCGTCGAGGTGATGCGCTCCTGAAGCTCGCCCATCTCGTCGGCCAGGGTCGGCTGGTAGCCCACCGCGGACGGCATGCGGCCGAGCAGCGTGGAGACCTCCGACCCGGCCTGGGTGAACCTGAAGATGTTGTCGATGAAGAGCAGCACGTCCTGGTTCTGCACGTCGCGGAAGTACTCGGCCATGGTCAGTGCGGACAGCGCCACGCGCATGCGGGTGCCGGGTGGCTCGTCCATCTGGCCGAACACGAGCGCGGTGTCCTTGATGACGCCGTCCTCGGTCATCTCGAGGAAGAGGTCGTTGCCCTCCCGGGTGCGCTCGCCGACCCCGGCGAAAACCGAGGTGCCGCCGAAGTTCCGGGCGACCCGGATGATCATTTCCTTGATCAGCACCGTCTTGCCCACACCCGCACCGCCGAACAAGCCGATCTTGCCGCCCTGCACGTACGGGGTGAGGAGGTCGATCACCTTGAGCCCGGTCGGCAGCATCTCGGTCTTGCCCTCGAGCTGGTCGAAGGAGGGCGGCCTGCGGTGGATCGGCCAGCGCTCGGTGATCTTCAGCGACGAGGTAGGGACGTCGAGGGCCTCGCCGAGGGTGTTGAACACGTGTCCCTTGACGACGTCACCGACCGGGACGGTGATCGGGCCGCCGGTGTCCTGCACCGGCTTGCCGCGGACCAGGCCGTCGGTCTGCTGCATCGAGACCGTCCGTACGAGGTTGTCGCCCAGGTGTTGGGCGACCTCGAGCGTCAGCATCTTGGTCTCGCCGCCGAGCTCAACGTCGACGTGCAGCGCGTTGAACAGCGCCGGCATCGTGTCGGCGGAGAACTCCACGTCGACCACCGGCCCG
>JACCYY010000360.1 GCA_013696235.1 Sporichthyaceae bacterium
CCGCATGGTCGTGCTGGCCAGCGCGGCCGGCGCGGCGGCGCTGGCGGCGGCGTCGTTGCCGGTGGCGCGCACGTTCGTGCTCGGACCGGGCTCGGGGACCGCCGGTCCGCTCGCAGCCGGCCTGGTCGCATTCGCACCGGGCCTGGTCGGGTTCGCCCTGGTGGCCCATCTCGGCCGAGCCCTGTACGCCCACCACCGAGGTCGGGCGGCCGCGGTCGCGACGGTGACGGGGTGGGCGGTGGTCGTGCTCGTCGACATCGCGCTCGTCCTGCGCTCGGACGGCAGCGACGTGGTGCAGGCGCTCGGCTGGGGCAACTCGGCCGGCATGGTCGTCGGCGGTGCCCTGCTCGTCGCCGCGATGGTACGCGTCGCCGGAGGGAACGCCATGGCCGGCGTCGCCCGGACCACCGTCGTCGCGCTTGCCGGTGCGGCCGTCGGCGGCCTGGCCGGCTACCAGGTCGGTCAGGTCTTCGCCGACGCCTCCTTCGGCACCGCCTTGCTCGGTGCGATCGCGGCGTCGGTCGTCGCGCTGACGTTGCTGGCTGGTGTCGTCGCGATCGGTGACCGCGGCACGGCGCGGTCGATCCTCCGGCGTTGAGCGCCGACCGGCAGGCAGACGACGGCGATCACCGGGAGCGCGGCGGTGAGCACGACGGTCGCGATGCGGACGCCCCAGTCGTTCACGAACGAGCCGACTACCGCGCTCACGAGCACCGCGGCGAGCGTGCTGCGCAGGAGCGGCCACTGCGTCATCGCCGCGGTGAGCGACGGCGGACCGAACCGCTGCGGCCGGGCGAGTGCCAGCGTTGCCCAGACCAGCACGGCAACGGTGAGCCACGCCACGGTGCCCCGTTCGAACGAGGCGGCGGCGTTGCCGAGCTTGCGGGCCAGCAGGTCCCAGGCGTCCCCGTCGATGACTTGCTGGACGAAGCGTCCCGCGTGCGAGCGCTCGCTCGGGGCTCGTAGCCAGTCGAGCCAGGCGACACCGCCGACGACGGCGACGCCGGCGACGAGCGACGCGACGACCCGGGCCACGGTCGGTCGCCGCCCGCTCACCGACAGTGCGAGCAGGCCGAATGCCGGGACCAGCGCCAGTCCACCGCCGACGTCGGCACCCCAGGTCGGCCAGGTGTCGACCGCCACGGCAACCAGTCCGACCGCGACGACGGTGAGCGTCGCCGCGCGTCGACGCCCGGCGGCGTTGTAGCGGGTCGCCAGGATGCCGGCGAGGACGATCGCGTGGACGGCGAAAACCGCGTATGTCGTGTTGCCGAAGCCGTAGTAGCGGTTGCCGAGCACCGGTGACGTGCCCAACGGGCTGGCCCAGTGCAGCCGGGCGCCGGTCACTGCGTCGAGGACGAGGACGGCGCTGGTGATCGAGGCGAGCGCGAGCACCGGTCGCCAGATCGGCTGGCGCGGGAGCGCCATCACGGCGGCGGCGAGCAGAACCGCGATGGCGCCCATGCCGAGCCAGAGCGCCGTGCGCGGATCGGCGAACTCCCACCACCTGGTCAGGGTGACCAGGTAGGCAGCGACCGGGACCGCCGCGAGCACGAGAAACGCTGCCCGGAGCGCTCGTCGGGGTGCGGTGCCCGACCATCGTCGCCCGGTGAACAGAGCGAGCAGGATGAGCAGGAGCGCGGCGGCTCCGGTCGTGTCCAGCAGGGGGTTGGTTGCGGCGCGCAGCCCCTGGTCCGCGACCGTGATGTCGGCGAGCGACTCGACGGTCGACGCCGGATCGCCGAGGTCGTCGGCGAGGACGAGCGGGGCGCCCTGAAGCTCCGCCGGTTCGGGCAGCCCGACCAGGTCGACCAACGTGGAGGGCAGGTCGAGCAGGCGGACCACCCCTGGGCGTCGGGTCGACGGGGTCGAGAGCAGGCTGGCCGGCAGGTCTTCGCTGGCGAGCACGAGAACGCCCATCTGGAGCGGGACCCCCAGCGGCGCGGAGACCGAGGTGACGAGGAGGTCGGTCCCCGGCGGGATCGCCTCCACCAGGTCCGCGAGTGCGGCGTCCGCGTCGAGCTGCCCGCCGTCGAGCTCGTCGAGCCGAGAGGTCGGGCCGAGGTCGACGATCGTGATCGGGCAGTCGAAGGCGTCGGTAGACAGGCCCGGCCGGTAGCGGGTGACCGTGCCGTTGCGCTCGACCAGCGCGAGCGCTGCTCCGGGGCCGACCGCGGTCACGCAGGAACCTCTGCGCGCAAGCGTCGGGCCGAGGGTCCCGAGGCGGGCCTCGTACGTGGAGTCGAGCTGGTCGACGACATACCGCTGCCACGAGCTGACTCGACCGCCGTCGCCCACCGCCTCGACGGCGGGCAGGCCGAGGCAGGAACCGGCAAACCGCCGACTGGCGACGGCGCGCCCGGCCGACAGCGACAGCCACCCGCCGTCTGCGCAGGCGGGCTGGCCCGTCGTGTGGACGGTCACCGCTGCCGCCGAGGCCCCATCGGCCAGAAGCGCCCACAGAGCTGGGGTCCGGACCGGCGACACGTCGTCCCAGCCCAGCCCGCCGATGCCCGCGACGACGACCGGCAGCTGCAGCACGCCATCGGAGGAAGGCGGCTCGACCGGGACGGCAGGT
>JACCYY010000363.1 GCA_013696235.1 Sporichthyaceae bacterium
GCAGCACTATGCTCGGGCCGCCGTGCTGAGCGGTCGAGCGTCCCAGTGCCGTACGAGCCCGCGAGCCCGCGAGGCGTCGAGAGCGAAGAGATCGAGGTGGCGTCGTGAGGATCGGCATCCCGAGCGAGGTCAAGAACCACGAGTACCGCGTGGCGATCACCCCGTCGGGCGTGCACGAGCTCGCGCGCAACGGGCACGAGATCTTCATCCAGCACGACGCGGGCTCCGGCTCGTCGATCCCGGACGACGACTTCGCCGCAGCGGGCGCGAAGATCCTGCCGACCGCGGACGACGTGTGGGAGACCGGCGATCTCATCCTCAAGGTGAAGGAGCCGATCGCCGAGGAGTACCCCCGCATGCGCGCGGGCCAGACGTTGTTCACCTACTTGCACCTCGCCGCGGCCCGGGCCTGCACCGATGCCCTGCTCGAGAACAGGGTCACGGCGATCGCGTACGAGACCGTCGAGCTCCCTGATCGTTCGCTGCCGCTCCTGGCACCGATGTCGGAGGTCGCCGGGCGCCTCGCTCCGCAGGTCGGCGCGCACGTGCTCATGCGGGCCGAGGGCGGCCGGGGCGTGCTGATGGGCGGAGTCTCGGGCGTCTATGCGGCGAAGGTGGTGGTGATCGGCGCCGGCGTCTCCGGCATGAACGCCGCAGCGATCGCGCTCGGCATGCAGGCCGAGGTGCTGCTGCTGGACCGCAACATCGACAAGCTGCGGGCCGTCGACAAGATCTACCAGGGCCACCTGCAGACGATCGCCTCCAACACGTACGAGATCGAGCGCGCGGTGATCGACGCGGACATGGTGATCGGCGCGGTGCTCGTCCCGGGAGCCAAGGCACCGATGCTCGTCAGCAACGAGCTGGTCTCGCGGATGAAGCCCGGCTCGGTCCTCGTCGACATCTCGATCGACCAGGGTGGGTGCTTCGAGGACTCCCGCCCGACCACCCACGACGAGCCGACCTACCGGGTCCACGGCTCGGTGTTCTACTGCGTCGCGAACATGCCGGGCTCGGTCCCGCACACCTCGACGTACGCGTTGACGAACGTGACGCTGCCGTACGCGGTCGAGCTGGCCAACCACGGCTGGCGTGACGCCCTACGGCGCGACCCCGCGCTCGCGCTCGGCCTGAACACGCACGACGGCGAGATCACGTACGGTCCGGTGGCCGATGCGCACGGGCTCGCGCACAGCGACGTCGCCGAGGTGCTCAGCTGACCGACGCCGCCCCGGAGATCACCCGTACGGTCCGGGGCTACCTCGACCACCTGGGTGCCGAGCAGGGCCTGGCGGCGAACACGCTGGCGGCCTACCGGCGGGACCTCCGCCGGTACGTCGAGTTCGTCCGCGGCCGGGACATCGCAGCGCTCGACGCCGTCGCCGAGGCCGACGTCGCCGCATACCTCGGCTGGCTCCGCGCCGGCGACGAGGACCACCCTCCGCTCGCGGCGAGCTCGGCTGCGCGCGCGCTGGTCGCCGTCCGGGGATTCCACCGCTTCGTCCAGCGGGAGGGCTTGGTCGCCCACGACCCGGCAGCCGAGGTGTCGCCGCCCACCCCGACCCGCCGGCTGCCCAAGGCGCTGACGGTCCGGCAGATGCAGCGGCTGCTCGATGCCGCCGGGGCGGGGGAGGGACCGTTGCCGCTGCGCGACCGGGCGCTCTTCGAAGTGCTCTACGGGACCGGTGCACGGATCTCCGAGGCGGTCGGCCTCGACGTTGATGACCTCGACCTCGTGGGGCGGTCCGCGCTGCTCAGAGGGAAGGGCGGTCGCGAGCGCGTCGTGCCCGTGGGCTCGTACGCGGCGGAGGCCGTCGGGGCCTATCTCGTCCGGGCCCGGCCAGCGCTGGTGGACGCGGGACCCCGGGCGGCTGGACCGGCACTGTTCCTGAATGCCCGCGGCGGGCGGCTGTCCAGGCAGAGCGCCTGGACGCTGCTGCAGGCCGTCGCCGAGCGGGCCGCGCTCGAGCGCGAGGTGTCCCCGCACACGCTGCGGCACTCGTTCGCGACCCACCTGCTGGAGGGCGGTGCCGACGTCCGGGTGGTCCAGGAGCTCCTCGGCCACGCCTCGGTCGCCACCACCCAGATCTACACGCTGGTCACCGTCGACTCGCTGCGCGAGGTCTACGCCACCGCGCACCCGCGCGCCCGCGACTGAACGTCGCGGGCAGCGACCGCAGCGACGAATGTCGACTTGGCGCTTTCCCCGGCGCGCCTCCGACGCCGACGACACGCGCCGACCTAGCGTCGGGATCGAGCCGGTTCCACGCCGCCGAGTCGTGGGTGCCGGCGCAGACCCGAGGAGGTCGACCAGCCGCCGTGAACGATGCCAGCACTGCCCGAGACATGAGCTTCCCCCCGTCGTACGGCGGTCCGCCGCCGTGGCAGCGGGCGGGCGCACCCCGCCCGGCAGCGCCACCGCGTCAGCCGCGCCTGGACCAACCTGGCCTGGACGAGCCCGAGGATGCCGATCCGTCCGCGGCCGTACCCTCGGCGGCCGCACCCTCCGAGGCTGGGACACCGGTGGCCGAGGCGGCGGCTGCAGCCCCGGCCCGCACCACGGTCGCCGACCGCCTCCCGCTCGCCATCGGCCCGACCGGGCGGCCGATGCCGGTGTTCCCGGAGCCTGCGCCACTCACCCGGCACGGGCCGGCCCGGGTGATCGCGATGTGCAACCAGAAGGGCGGGGTCGGCAAGACCACGACGACGATCAACCTCGGTGCGGCGTTCGCGGAGCTCGGTCGTCGGGTGCTCCTCGTGGACTTCGACCCGCAGGGCTCGCTGTCCGTCGGTCTCGGGGTCGCACCGCACGAGCTGGACCTGTCGATCTACAACCTGCTCCTGCAGCGCGGCGTCGAGCTCGCCGACGTGGTCCGCCCGACCAAGGTCGCGAACCTCCACCTGCTGCCGGCGAACATCGACCTCTCCGGTGCCGAGATGCAGCTCGTCACCGAGGTCGCCCGCGAGCAGGTCCTGCAGCAGGCACTGCGCCCGGCGTACGACGACTACGACGTGATCCTGATCGACTGCCAGCCGTCGCTCGGCCTGCTCACCGTCAACGCGCTGACCGCCGCGCACGGCGTGATCGTGCCGATGGAGTGCGAGTACTTCGCGCTGCGCGGCCTGGCGATGCTCACCGAGACGATCGAGAAGGTGCAGCAGCGGCTCAACCCCGGGCTGGAGATCATTGGTGTGCTGCCGAGCATGTACGACGCCCGGACGATCCACACCCGCGAGGTGATGGCCCGGGTGGTCGAGCGGTTCGGCGACCACGTCTTCCACACGGTGATCGCCCGCACGATCCGGTTCCCGGAGACGACCGTGGCCGGCGAGCCGATCACCACGTACGACACGAGCTCCACCGGGGCCGCGTCGTTCCGCCAGCTCGCCCGCGAGGTGCTCGCCAGGTGAGCGCAGCTGCCACGGGCGCGCGCTCGTCCCGGTCGAACCGGCTGCCCGGCAACGACGAGTTGTTTCGCTCGACCAGCCCGCCCGACGACGAGGCGACCGTCGCCGAGGTGGCCGCGCTGCCCCCCGCGATCCGATCCGTGGGCGGCGGTCTCGGGGCCGATCTCCCCGCTGCTCCGCTGGCTGATCCACCGGCCGATGTCCTGGATGATCTTCTGGGCGAGCGCCGACCGTCCGGCCGCGAGCGGCACGACGAGAAGATCACGGTGTACGTCTCCAGCGACGAGCTGCTCGACCTCGAGCAGGCGCGACTCACGCTCAGGCGGGACCATGCGCTCAAGGTCGACCGCGGCCGGATCGTGCGGGCGGCCGTCGTCGAGGTCCTCGCCGACCTGGAACGGCTCGGCCCGGACTCGCCCCTCGTCGCCCGCCTGCGCGAGGCGTGAACCGACGCTGGTCGGGCAGCCGCGGCGCCACAGCAGGCCGTACGGCGGGGGAGACTGCAACCACGTCATGAGTGCCACCACCGATGTCGCGCCCGCCGACGCCCAGCCGGCCGGGCTGGCGTTCGCGGTCGCGCTGACCAACTTCGAGGGCCCGTTCGACCTGCTGCTCACGCTGATCGGCCGGCACAAGCTCGACGTCACCGAGATCGCGCTGGCGAAGGTGACCGACGACTTCATCAGCTACCTCCGTCGAGCCGGCGGTGACCTCGATCTCGACACGACGAGCCAGTTCCTGGTCGTCGCGGCCACCCTCCTCGACCTGAAGGCGGCGCGGCTGCTGCCGACCGGCGACGTCGAGGACGAGGAGGACATCGCGCTGCTCGAGGCGCGGGACCTGCTCTTCGCCCGGCTCCTGCAGTACCGCGCGTACAAGGAGGTGGCCGCTGTCCTAGCCGCGCGCATGGCGGCCGAGGCGCGTCGTCATCCCCGGACCACCGGGCCGGACGAGCGCTTCACCGGTCTGCTGCCCGAGGTGCTGCTCGGGCTGGGACCGCACGAGTTCGCGCGGCTGGCCGGGCGAACGCTCGCTCCGCGGCCGCCACCACCGACGGTCGGTCTGGCGCATCTGCACGTCGCGCAGGTCAGCGTCCGGGAGCAGGCGACCTTGATCGCGCAGCGCCTGCAGCGCGTCGGCCAGGCCACGTTCCGCGCACTGATCGCGGACTGCGACACGACCGTGCTGGTCGTCGGTCGGTTCCTCGCGGTCCTGGAGCTCTACCGCGAGGGTGTCGTCATGTTCGACCAGGTCAGCCCGCTCGGCGAGCTGCACCTGCGCTGGACCGGGCCGAGCGCCGAGGAGGAGATGGTGGGCGGCGGTTCGGACCTCGGCTTCGACCCGGAGCGGGTGTGGCTGGAGAACGACGAGGCGGCCGACGTGATCGACATCCATCGGCCGGGTCGACCGCACGTACCGGAGAACGGGGATCCGGCGTGACCGGCCCGGCCGAACCGAACGAGCTGCGCGAGCCGGCCGAACCGGGACCTGAGCCGCGTCACCGCAGGTCCGGGACGGGTCCGGCCGCCTTGGCTGATCCCGGGAGCGATCGCGACCTCCGTCCCATGCTCGAGGCGGTGCTGCTCGTGGCCGACCAACCGCTCGACGAGGGAACCCTCGCTCGAGCCGTGGAGCGGACCCGAGCCGAGGTCGCCGCCACGCTGCGCGGGCTGGCGGCCGACTACGACGACGAGTCGCGCGGGTTCGAGCTGCAGCACGTCGCCGGCGGGTGGCGCTACACGACGCGCAGCGCGTACGCGGACGTGGTCGAGCGGTTCGTCGTCGACGGCGCACAGGCTCGGCTCACGCAGGCGGCGCTGGAGACGCTTGCTGTCGTCGCGTACCGGCAGCCGGTCAGCCGGTCCCGGATCTCGGCGATCCGCGGGGTCAACGTCGAGGGCGTGGTCCGCACGCTCGTCGCCCGTGGCCTGGTCGAGGAGGCCGGTACGGACCCGGGCGGGACCGCAGTGCTCTACCGCACCACCGGTTTCTTCCTCGAGCGGCTCGGGCTGGCGAGCTTGGCCGATCTGCCCGAGGTGGCCGACTACCTGCCCGATCTGGATCTCGTCGATGACCCCGAGCTCTGACCCGGACGCCGGCCGGCTCCGGCTGCAGAAGGTGCTCGCTGCGGCGGGCGTCGGCAGCCGGCGCGCCTGCGAGGAGCTGATCCGCGACGGTCGGGTCGAGGTGGACGGCGTGGTGGTCGACGAGCTCGGCAGCCGCGTCGACCCGCTGACGGCCGTGGTCCGGGTCGACGGCGAGCGTGTGGTGGTGAACCCGGACCGGGTCTACCTTGCGCTCAACAAGCCGCGCGGCTACCTCTCGGCCATGACCGACGGCCGTGGTCGCAAGACGCTCGCCGACCTCGTGCCCGACGAGGGAACGCGGCTCTTCCACGTCGGACGGCTCGACGTCGACACCGAGGGGCTCATCCTGCTGACCAACGACGGCGACCTCGCGCAGCGCCTGGCCCATCCGTCGTACGAGATCGGCAAGACCTACCTCGCCGACGTCGAGGGCGCGGTCACGCGTGACACGGTTCGGCGCGTACTCGCTGGCGTCGACCTCGACGACGGCCCGGTGCGAGCCGACGCCTGCCGCGTCGTGGACCGCGCGCTCGGCCGGTCGCTGGTCGAGCTGGTGCTGCACGAGGGACGCAACCGGATCGTCCGCCGGCTCTTCGACGCGGTCGGCCACCCCGTGCGCGGCCTGGTCCGGACCGCAATCGGCGACGTCCGGCTCGGCGACCTCCCGAGCGGGACGACGCGGCACCTTCAGCGCGCCGAGCTGGCCACCCTGCTCGAGGCCACCGCCGACGGTTCGCCCGGCTCCGTCCGGACGCCCGAGCGGTCGCGGAGCCGTCCCGGCGCACGGCACCCAGGAAGGCAGGGTCGACCGCCCACGAAGGGCCGGCGCAGGAACCCGTCCTGACGACGCGCCGGGGTAGGGTCGGGCGCGCCTGAGCAGAGGAGTTCGTGCGTGCCCCACCCCGCGCCCCGACCACATCCGGTGGCCGGCGCCGAGCCGGCGGCCCCCGCCACGACCCCGGCCCCGATGCCCGCCACGACCCCAGCCCCGATGCCAGCCGCGATCGTGGTGGCCGTCGACGGCCCGTCCGGATCGGGCAAGTCCACGGTCGCCAGGGCGATCGCGCTCCGGCTCGGGCTTCGCTACCTCGACACCGGGGCCATGTACCGCGCCGTCACCTGGGCGGTCTGCCAGCGCGGCATCGACAGCGCGGACGCAGATGCGGTCGGCCGGACCGTCGCCGAGCTCGCGCTCCGCGTCGGCACCGACCCGGACCTGCCCACGATCCTCGTGGACGGGACGGACGTGACCACAGCGATCCGCGAGCGGCCGATCACCCAGGCGGTCAGCGCGGTGAGCGCCGTGCCGGCGGTGCGCTCGGCGATGGTCGCGCTCCAGCGACAGCTCATCGGCACCGGCGGGATCGTCGTCGAGGGCCGCGACATCGCGACCGTGGTGGCGCCCGACGCGGCCGTCAAGGTCTTCCTCACCGCTGACCCGAGCGCGCGCGCGCGGCGGCGCGCTGCCGAGGTGGACGCCGACCAGATGATCACCGAAGCCGATCTGGCCCGCCGGGACGAGCTGGACTCGACGCGGACGGCGTCGCCCCTCACCCGGTCACCGCTGGCCACCCTGATCGACGCCACCGACCTCACCGTCGACGAGGTGGTCGCGATCGTGCTCGACCTCGTCGCCGCGACCGTAGTCGGGCCGGGTGTCCCCCCGCGATGATCCAGTCGAGGTCCAACCCGTACGAGCTCGGTCGCCCGGCCCGGGCCGGCGCGCGCGTCGCCTCCTGGGTCGGTCGAGCGATCTTCGGCCTGGGCTACCGCGTCGACGCGCCTGGCCGGCGCCTCGTGCCCAGGACCGGGCCGGTCATCCTCGCGGTCAACCACACCGCGTTCCTCGACGGCCCCCTCGTGGTCGGGGTGACGAGACGGCCGGTGCACGTGTTCTCCAAGGCCCAGCTCTTCCACGGCCCGCTCGGCCTGGCGCTGCGCGCGATCGGCCAGATCCCGATCCGCCGGGACACCGCCGACCTGGCCGCGCTCGGTGCCGGCCTGGACGTGCTCGCCCACGGCGGGGTGCTCGCCGTCTTCCCGGAGGGCAGCCGCGGCAAGGGTGACTTCACCGACGTCCGGGACGGTCTCGCCTGGCTCGCGATGCGTTCCGGCGCAGCAATCGTGCCGGTCGTGTGCCTCGGCACGAGCGCCGGTGGCTCGACCATCGGCGGAATCGCCCGACCCGGCGCACGGTTGACTGCCGCGTACGGGGCACCGTTCCACGTCCCGGTCCCGACCGACCGGCCCCGCTCGCGCACCGCGCTCAGACAGGGCGCCGCCATGGTCCGCGACCGGCTGGTCGCCCACCACGCAGCCGTGCACGAGCACGCGCGCCGGAAGGAGCATCAGTGAGCGTCGACGACGCCGGCACGACGGGGGCGACCGACGCCGATCTCGACGTCGATCTCGACGACGCGGGGGTGGCGACGCTGCCCGTCGTGGCCGTCGTCGGCCGTCCGAACGTGGGCAAGTCGACGCTCGTCAACCGGCTCATCGGCCGGCGCGAAGCGGTCGTCGAGGACGTGCCGGGGGTCACCCGCGACCGGGTCGCGTACGACGCGTCCTGGGCCGGGCGCGACTTCACGGTGGTCGACACCGGCGGTTGGGTGTCTGACGCCCGGGGGAGAGCAGCCCAGGTCGCCGCCCAGGCCGAGCTCGCAGTGGCTGCTGCCGACGTCATCGTGTTCGTCGTCGACGGCACGATCGGCGCCACCGACGCGGACGAGGCGGTCATCGGCGTGCTGCGTCGGGCCCGCGCGCACGTCGTGCTGGCGGTGAACAAGGTCGACGGCCAGTCCGGAGAGGCCGATGCCGCGGAGCTGTGGTCGTTCGGGCTCGGCACGCCGTACCCGGTCTCGGCCCTGCACGGACGGGGGAGCGGTGACCTGCTCGACGCCGTCGTCGCCGCGATGCCGCCCGAGTCCGCCGAGCGACCCGAGACGGCGGGCCCGCACCGCATCACGCTGCTCGGCAAGCCGAACGTCGGCAAGTCGAGCCTGCTCAACCGCGTCGTCGGCGCCGAGCGTTCCGTGGTGGACGCGGTGGCCGGGACGACGGTCGACCCGGTCGACGAGCTGGTCGAGCTCGGGGGCGAGACCTGGCGGTTCATCGACACCGCCGGTATCCGGCGGCGCGTCGCGACCGCGTCGGGCACCGAGTACTACGCCAGCCTCCGCACGCACGCTGCCCTCGACCGGAGCGAGGTCGCAGTCGTCCTGCTCGACGCGAGCGAGCCACTCGCCGAGCAGGACCAGCGGATCATCTCCGACGTCGTGGACGCCGGCCGCGGCCTCGTGCTGGCCTTCAACAAGTGGGACCTGGTGGATGACGACCGGCGCCCCACGCTCGAGCGAGAGATCGAGCGCGACCTCGACCGGGTCGCCTGGGCGCCGCGCGTCAACGTCTCCGCCCGTACGGGCTGGCACACCGACCGGCTCGTCCCGGCCTTGCGGACCGCGCTGGCCGGCTGGGAGCAGCGCGTGCCGACCGCCAGGCTGAACGCGTTCATCGGTGAGGTCGTGGCCGGGACGCCGCCGCCGGTACGGGGTGGGAAGCAGCCGAAGATCCTCTTCGTCACGCAGGCCTCGACCCGCCCGCCGACGTTCGTCCTCTTCACCAGCGGCTTCCTCGAGGCCGGGTACCGGCGCTTCGTCGTCCGGCGGCTCCGGGAGCAGTTCGGGTTCGCCGGGACGCCGATCCACCTCGGCGTACGCGTCCGGGAGCGCCGCGGCCGCTGAGATCCGGTGAGGTATGGTGCGACCCGCTCGGCGCAGGGATTGCCGCCGTGGCGAACGGGACGTGGCGCAGCTTGGTAGCGCACTTGACTGGGGGTCAAGGGGTCGTGGGTTCGAATCCCGCCGTCCCGACCGAGGAACGCGCAGGCCAGCCGGTTGCAAGTGAGTCATCTGACTCGCCTCGGTCCGCACTGACACCAACCTGACGGCCCTTCTGACGGCCATCACGTCTCAAGGGCGGTGCTGAGGGCAACGAGGGCAGTCCGGGAGACGTCGGGGGAGACATGGCCGTATACGTCGCCCGTGATCGCGACCGACGCGTGACCGAGGACATCTGACACCACCTTGAGCGGCACGCCATTTACGAGCATGAGGCTCGCGGCCGAGTGACGAATCGTGTGCAGCGTGGTGCTCGGCAGGC
>JACCYY010000016.1 GCA_013696235.1 Sporichthyaceae bacterium
CGTAGGCCGCGTACGCCGCCGGCTCGGCCGCCAGCACAGCCAGGTCGGCATCGCAGAGCACGGCACCGTTGCCGTCGTCCGGGTCGGGCGCGTGCGTCGCCGTGAGCAGCACCAGCCGCACGACTTCGCGGACTCGCCGCGGGGGCAGGCCGAGCTCCTTGAGCCCGTTGCCGGCGAGTGCGGCGCTCCGAGCCTCGTTGTCGGGTGTCGTGGGGTCGTACACCGCGTCGTGGAAGTACGCCGCCAGCACGACCGCGTCGACGTCCGGTGCGGTGCCCGGCTCGGATCGGATGAGTTCGTCGACGTGAGCGAGCACGGCGGCCAGGTGGACGAGGTCGTGGTAGCAGCGCTCCGGCTCGGACCACCGGTGCACCAGTGCTGCGCCGGCCTGTCGTGCCGGAGCGGCCTCGCCGACGATCTCGGTCCAGCGTGCGACCAGGGCACGTTCCAGTCCTACGTCGGGCCTTGCCGGGAGGTCATCGGCGGTCACCGAGCAAGTGTGCACAAGACCTGCGCGGCCCGGGGCTGACCTGCAGTCCGGGCGGGCGGGGCTGATGAGCTGCATCCGGGCCGGATGGGCGTCACGACTCGATAACGATCGCAATCAATTCGTGACCTCGGCCTGGCTCGGCGTGCGCGAACCGTGCCACGCTGCCCACCGGGCCGCCTCGGGGACGGCGGTTGCTGGCTGCCCAGACACGTCCTCGTCGAACCGCCATGCCTTTCAAGGAGGCACCTGCTTTGAAGTGGCTGCGCCGGGGCTTGGCCGCCACGGCAGCGATCGCTGTCGTGAGCGCGCTCTCCCTCCAGTCCTCCGCGGTCGCTGCGCCGCCGATCGACGCGCCGCCTGACGACGCGGCGTCGGCTCAGGCGGACTACCTGCCGAACCCACCCGCCGCAAAGCGTCAGGCGGCCAAGCTGCGGGCTTTGGAGGCCGTCGCGAGCGGTACGGCGCAGGTCGAGGAGCGCGGACGATCCACCGGGGTGATGGTCGACGGTCAGTTCGTCGAGACCGCCGTGACCGGCGAGGACGACATCTTCGTCATCCTCACCGAGTTCGGTGACCAGGTCGACCCGAGGTACGGCGGCGAGCCGGGCCCGTCCCACAACGAGATCGCGGAGCCTCTGCCGGATGACAACTCCACGATCTGGCAGGAGGACTACAACCGCGACCACTACCTGTCCGTCTACGGCGAGACCGAGGACGACTCGTACCCGTCGCTTGCCAACTACGTCGAGGAGCAGTCCACCGGCCGGTACACGGTCCGTGCCGACGTCACCGACTGGGTCGAGCTCCCGTTCAACATGACCCGGTACGGCTCTGGCGAGGGCACCGGGGTCGCCGAGTTCCAGGAAGTCACCTGGGCCTGGGTGGTGGACTCGGTGAACACCTGGTGGGACGCGAACTGCACCGAGAGCCTCGAGGCGGAGGCCGCGTGCAACGAGCGGCTTGCACTCCTCGACATCTGGGACCGCTACGACTACGACCTCGACGGCAACTTCGACGAGCCGGACGGCTACCTCGACCACTTCCAGCTGATCCACGCCGCCAAGGGCGAGGAAACCTGCTTCCCGGACTGCGACGACAACATCTGGTCGCACCGCTGGTACGTGAACGTCGACCAGGTCGGCTTCACCGGTCCCACCGTGCCCGGCACCGACGAGCAGAACCTCGGCGGCGGCCAGCCGATCGGTGACTCCCCGTTCTGGGTCGGCGACTACACCGCGCAGCCGGAGAACGGTGGCCTCGGGGTCTTCGCCCACGAGTACATGCACGATCTTGAGCTGCCAGACGAGTACGCCACCGACGGCATCGAGAACGACACCGGCTGGTGGACCCTGATGAGCCAGGGCTCGTACTTCAGCTCCGAGGGCAACGACCAGACCATCGGTGACCGCGCGGCGGGCCTGAACGCCTGGGACAAGGCGTTCCTCGGCTGGCTGTCGCCCGACGACGGCAGCCTCTACATCGCCGAACCAGGGGAGCAGGAGATCACACTCGGTCCGGCCACGCCGCGTTCCGGTGACCTTCCCCAGGCCGCGGTGATGAACCTGCCGGACCGGGACATCACCGTCGACACCCCGGACCCGTTCGGTGGGATCGCGTCGTGGTGGAGCTTCTATGGCGACAACCTGGACAACTCGCTCGTTACCACCGACTCGATGGACCTCTCGGGAGCGACCGAGGTGGGCATCACGGCACAGACGAGCTACGACATCGAGGCAGGCTTCGACTACGCGTTCGCCGAGGCGACGGTCGACGACCCAGCGAGCGGGACTGCGGTGTGGACCCGGC
>JACCYY010000052.1 GCA_013696235.1 Sporichthyaceae bacterium
CCGCCGGCCGGTGCTCGCTCGGCCGGCTGACCGGCTCCCCCGCACCGGCGGCCGCGATCTGGCGAGCCAGGCCGAACTCGGCCAACGCCTCGACCAGGTCGAGCGCACCGGGGCGCGCCGCCATGACATCGACCCGGAGCCCGTGCTCCTCCGCGGTCTTCGCCGTCTGCGGCCCGATCACCCCGATGACCGTCGACGGGTGCGGCTTCCCCGCGATCCCGACCAGGTTGCGCACGGTGGACGAGGACGTGAAGAGCACGGCGTCGAACGCGCCCGCCTTGATCTCGGTCCGGGTCTCGACCGGTGGCGGCGCAGCCCGGACCGTGCGGTACGCCGTGACGTCGTCGACCTCCCAGCCCAGCTCGACCAGTCCGGCGACCAGCGTGTCGGTAGCGATGTCCGCGCGCGGCAGGAACACCCGGTTGATGGGGTCGAGCACGTCGTCGAACGGCGGCCACTCGTCCACCAGGCCGTGCGCCGACTGGTCGTCAGCGGGCACGAGGTCCGGCACGATGCCCCAGGCCCGCAACGCGGTCTCGGTCGCGTCGCCGACGACGGCGACCTTCAGCCCGGAGAACGCACGCGCGTCCAGGCCGTACTCCTCGAACTTCTCCCGGACCGCTCGGAGCGCGTTGACCGACGTGAACGCGACCCACTCGTACCGGCCTTCGACGAGGCCCCGGATCGCCTTCTCCATCTGCTGCGGAGTGCGCGGCGGCTCGACGGCGATCGTCGGGACCTCGTACGCGACCGCGCCGTGGGACCCGAGCGCTGCCAGCATCGGACCGGCCTGGTCCTTGGTACGTGGCACCAGCACGCGCCAGCCGAACAGCGGCTTGGTCTCGAACCACGAGAGCTTCTCGCGGTGCGAGACCACCGATCCGACGACGGTGACAGCCGGTGGCTCGATGCCGGCCGCGGCGGCGTCGTCGGCGATCTCGGCGAGGTTCGAGACAACCGTCAGCTGCTCGGTGGTCGTCCCGTGCGAGGTCATCGCGACCGGGGTCTCCGGAGCTCGGCCGGCGGCGATCAACCTGGCTGCCACGTCAGCGATCGACTCGACTGCCGACAGCAGCACCAGGGTGGTGGTGTCGCCATACGCCGTCCAGTCGACTCGACCGCCAGCCACGTTGACGATCCGGACCTCGCGCACGTTCTTGCCGGTCAGCGGGATACCCGCGTACGCGGGCACGGCGGAGGCGCTCGACACACCGGGAACGATCTCGAACGCGATCCCGGCCTTGACGCAGGCAGCCGCCTCCTCCGGGCCGGTGGCGTAGGTGAACGGATCGCCGACGAACAACCGGACGACGCGCTTGCCGGACCGGGCCGCACCCAACACGAGCTTCACCCGCTGGGCGTGCGCGAGCGGGGCGCCGTCCTCGCCGAAGCCGCCGTCGACGACCTCGACGCCCGGGCGGCACGACTCGGCGAGCTGGCGGTGCGCCGGCACCTCCGCGATCACGACCTCGGCGCGCGCGAGCAGGTCGCGCCCGCGGACGGTGAGCAGGCCGGGATCGCCCGGGCCGGCTCCGACCAGCGCCACGCTGCCGAGCGGCTTCTTCTTCTTGCGTACGCGGGGTGTGGTCACCGCTGCTCCCTGGTCGTGTCGCTGTGCTCGGTCGTCGTCGGGCCCTGGTACCGCGTCGCGGATGGCCAGCCCGGGGTCAGCCTCCGGGTCTCGGTCGCGAAGCGTCATCGAGTGGTACCTCCTGCGGCTGGGAGCAACGTGCCTGAAAGTCCGACGAGATCAGCCGCGCCACCGGCCAGCAGCTCGGCGGCCACGTGCCGGCCGAGCGCAGCCGGGGCGCTCACGGGTCCGCTGGCCGACCATCGGATCGAGGCGGTCCCGTCGACGTCGACCGCGGTCGCGCGCAGGGAAAGCTCGAGGCCGTCCTCGCCCTCGACCACCTCCGCGAGCGCACCGATCGGTGCGCTGCACCCGGCCCCGAGGACCCCCAGCACCGTGCGCTCGGCATCGACCGCCGCCCGGGTAGCTGGGTCCTCGATGGCGGCCAGCGCTGCCGCGAGCTCCTCGGCGCGGTCACGAGCACCCTCCACCGCCAGCGCGCCCTGTCCGGGGGCAGGCAGCATGACGATCGGGTCGAAGGTCTCGGTGATCTCGCCGAGCCGCCCGAGCCGGGCCAGCCCGGCGCGGGCGAGGACGACGGCGTCGAACTCGTGCGCGGCGACCTTGCGCAGGCGGGTGTCCACGTTGCCGCGGATACCGACGACGTCGTGGCCCAGACCCAGGAGGCGCAGCTGGGCCGCGCGCCGCGGCGACCCGGTGCCGATCGTGGACCCAGGCGGCAGCTCGGCGAGCGTCCGCCGGTCGCGGGCCACGAGCGCGTCGCGTGGGTCGGCACGTACGGGTACGGCGACGATGGCCAGCCCCTCGGCCGGACCGGTCGGAAGGTCTTTGTACGAGTGCACCGCGACGTCGACGGTCCCGGCCAGCAGCGCGTCACGTAGCGCGCTGACGAAGACCCCCGTGCCGCCGATCGCCGGGAGCGGAGCGCTGCTGCTGTCGCCGACGGTCGCGATCTCGACCAGCTCGGCTGGGCGACCGGTGCGCGCGGTGAGCGCGGCAGCGATCGTCGCGGCCTGCGCCCGGGCGAGCGCGCTGGCCCGAGTACCCACCCGCCAGACCCCGCCGCCGGCCGACGTCATCGCCCCGGTCACGGGAGCACCTCCGGTGCGGGGTCGTACGCGCTCAGCGCCTCGACGGCGCGCGGGTCCAGCGCAAACAAGTGGCGCAACGCCCGCTCGTAGTCCGGACCGGTCTCGTCGCCAGCGAGCTCCTTCACCCGAACGGTCGGGGCGTGCAGGAGCTTGTCGACGACGCGCCGCACCGAGATCTGGATCTCGTCGAGCTCGCCCGGCTCGAGCTCGGGCAGGCGCCCCTCGAGCCGGGCCAGCTCCGCGGCGACGACCTCGGCGGCCATCGACCGGAGCGCCACGACCGTGGGCACCACGCGGGCCGCCCGCAACGCACCGAGGAACGTGGCGACCTCGTCGGTGACGATCTCCCGCGCGGCCGACACCGAGTCCACGCCCGCGCCGGGCAGGCCGGGGCCGCCGGTCCGCAGCGTCTCCAGGCTGATCAGCTCGACGCCGGGCAGGTCGGCCGCGGCCGGCTCCACGTCGCGGGGCATGGCCAGGTCGACGAGGACCAGCGGCCGACCGCCCCGCGCCGCGATGGCATCGCTCAGCGCGTCGACGGTGAGGACCGGCGTGGTCGACGCCGTGCACGAGACGACCAGATCAACGGTCGCGAGCGCGTCGGTGAGCGACTCCGGCGCGACCACCCGGCCGTCGACGGCCGCGGCCAGGTGGGCCGCCCGGCTCGCGCTCCGGTTAGCGACCAGGAGGGTGGCCACGCCGGCCCGCCGCAGAGCGTGCGAGGCGAGCGAGCTCATCGTCCCGGCGCCGATGACGAGCGCGACCTTGTCGGTGAGACCGGTGAGAGCCGACGCGGCGGCGCCGAGACCGAGGTCGACCAGAGACCGGCTGGTGCCGGACAGCTCGGTCTCGGCCTGCACGCGCTTGCCGACGTGGAGCGCCTGGCGCAGCAGCTCGTGGAGCGAGCGGGCCACGGTGCCGGCGTCCTGCGCATGGCGCAGCGCCGTCCGGACCTGGCCGAGGATCTGGGTCTCGCCCACCACCATCGAGTCGAGCCCGGCGGCAACCGTGAACACGTGGCGGACAGCCCGCTCCTCGTAGTGCACGTAGAGGTGGGAGCGGAGCTCGTCCAGCCCGACGCCGGTGTGCGCGGCCAGGCAGTCGCACACCGCGTCCACGCCGGCGTGGAACCGCTCGACGTCGGCCACGACCTCGAGCCGGTTGCAGGTGGCGATCACTGCCGCCTCGGCGACGTGCCCGGTGTCGACCAGGTCGCGGAGCAGCTTCTCGCCCTGCTGCTGGTCGAGCAGCGACCTCTCGAGCAGGCCGAGCGGCGCGGTGTGGTGCGAGAGTCCGACGACGAGATGGCTCATGCCCGTGACCGCCGGCCGGTCTGCACGAGCTCGCCCGGTCCGCTGCCGGCACCGTCGGGTACGGGGCCGGGTACGGCGTTGCGCTGCTCGTGGAACGCCAGGATCTGCAGCTCGATCGACAGGTCGACCTTGCGGACCGCGACACCGTCGGGCACGGCGAGCACCGCGGGCGCGAAGTTCAAGATGCTGCGGACCCCGGCAGCGACAAGCCGGTCGCACACGCCCTGGGCGGCGCCGGCCGGCGTTGCGATCACGCCGATCGCGGCGCCGAGCTCGCCGACGACCGGGGCGAGCTCGCCCATCGGGAGCACCTCGTGGTCTTCGACCAGCTCGCCCACGCGGCGCGGGTCGGCGTCGAAGAGGGCGGCGACCCGGAACCCACGGGAGGCGAACCCGCCGTAGTTGGCCAGCGCGTGCCCGAGGTTGCCGATGCCCACGATCACGATCGGCCAGTCCTGGGTGAGCCCGAGCTCGCGGGACACCTGGTAGACGAGGTACGCGACGTCGTACCCGACGCCGCGGGTGCCGTACGAGCCGAGATACGAGAGGTCCTTGCGCAGCTTCGCGGATTTGACCCCGGCGGCGGCCGCGAGCTCCTCCGAGGACACCGTGGACGTCCCCTGCTCGGCCAGCGCCCGCAGGATCCGGAGGTAGAGCGGCAGTCGAGCGACCGTCGCGTCCGGTACGCCGCGACCGCGGGCACGACCGGGCCCGGTGGCACGGCGGCTGACGGTCACAGGCGCTTCCTCTTGGTCGTCGAGCTCGCTCGGGGCCGTGCGGCCCGCGCTGGGTACCAGGCTCAGCCGAGCAGAGCGCGAGTCAGTCTACGGTCCTTGTGAACGAACGCACAAAGTCGCGGCCCCACCCGCCAGGCCCGACCGACGTGGTCATCGGGGCGAGCCATCAGGTGGCGGGAGGGGTGAGGTCGGCGCGGAGGCGCTCGGCGGACACGCGCCAGAAGTCGTGCGGCTCGCCGTCGACGAGGACGACCGGGATGTACTCGCCGTAGCGCGCGAGGAGGTCCGGGTCGGTGAGGATGTCGACCTCGGTCCAGCCGACGCCGGCCGCGGTGCAGACCTCGGCGACCACCACCCGGGCCTCGTCGCAGAGGTGGCACCCGGGTTTGCCGAGGAGGCGTACACGCAGCGCGTCCATGGGTCGAGTCTGGCAACCATCAGCCGGACAGTTGCGGTGAGGGCGCAGCAGGTCTCGGCTCGGCGCCGGCCGTTAGGCTCGCAAGCCGTGGAGACCGGACCCGACCTGACCGCTCGGTCGATCCTGGCTGGCGAGGCCTCGGCGGCAGCAGCCGAGGTCGAGGCGGCACTGTCCACCTCGCCGGACCCGACCGCCGCAGCGTTCTTCGACGTGGACAACACCGTCGTCCGGGGCGCGTCGATCTTCCACCTGGCCCGCGGGCTCTACGACCAGGACTTCTTCAGTGCCCGAGACCTTCTCCGGTTCACCTGGCAGCAGCTCTACTTCCGGCTCGCGGGGTCCGAGCGTCCCGTGCACGTGGCCGACGCCCGTGAGTCCGCGCTCGCTCTGATCACCGGCCACCGGGTGGCGGACCTCGCCGTGCTCAGCGAAGGAATCTTCGACGAGTTCATCGCGAATCGTGTGTGGCCCGGGACGCGGGCACTCGCGCAGATGCACCTCGACGCAGGCCAGCGGGTCTGGCTGGTCACCGCCACCCCGGTCGAGGTCGCCCGGATCATCGCGGCCCGGCTCGGGCTCTCCGGCGCGCTCGGGACGGTTGCCGAGAGCATCGACGGGATCTACACCGGCCGCCTGGTCGGCGAGATCCTGCACGGCCCGGCGAAAGCAGTCGCTGTGCAACGCCTCGCCGAGGCCGAGGGGCTCGACCTGGCCAGGTGCTCGGCCTACAGCGACTCGGCCAACGACATCCCGATGCTCGAGCTCGTCGGCGACGCCTGGGCGATCAACCCCGACCTGGGCCTGCGGCGGGTGGCGCGTGAGCGCGGCTGGCACGTCCGCGACTACCGGACCGGCCGGCGCGCGGCGCGGATCGGGGTCGTCGCAGCGGCCGGGACCGGCGCCGCGATCGGTGCGACCGTCGCCGGCGTCGCGTACGCGCGGCGGAGCGGTCAGAAGAAGGTGCCGGTGCGCTGGGCGAGCAGGCGGTAGAGCGTCTGCTGGATCGTCTCGCGGACCTGGTCGGTGACGTCGAGGACGAGTGCCGCGTCGTCGGCTGCGGTGTCGTCGTACGCGGACGTGTCCACCGGCGCACCGAACTCGATGATCCACTTCGACGGGAGCGGGAGCAGCCCGAGCGGGCCGAGCAGTGGGAACGTCGGCGTGATCGGGACGTACGGGAGGCCGAGCAGGCGAGCCAGGGTGCCGACGTTGGCGAGCATCGGGTACGTCTCCTCGGCCCCGACGATCGAGCACGGGATCAGCGGCGCACCGGTGCGCAGCGCCGCCGAGACGAACCCGCCCCGCCCGAACCGCTGCAGCTTGTACCGCTCGGAGAACGGCTTGCCGGTGCCCTTGTAGCCCTCCGGGAAGACGCCGACCAGCTCACCACGCTCGAGCAGCCGCATGGCGTCCTCGAGGCAGGCCAGCGTCGATCCGCTCTTGCGGGCCGCCTCGCCGACGAACGGCATCGAGAAGACGAGGTCGGCACCGAGCAGCCGCAGCCGCCGATCGGCCGGGTGCTCCTCCTGGATCGCCAGCTGGGTCATGATCGCGTCCAGCGGCAACGTGCCGGAGTGGTTCGCGACGACGAGCCCCGCGCCGGTCGCCGGCACGTGCTCGATCCCGCGCACCTCGACCCTGAACCAGTGCCGGTAGATCGGCCGGAGCGCGGCCGCGAAGAGCTGGTCGCTCAGCTGCGGGTCGAAGCCGAACTCGTCCACGGCGTACTCGCCGGACAGCCGCGCGCGCACGACGGCGGCGAGCGCGCCGGCCGCCTCGACCCCGTCGGGGCCGGTGAGGTCGCGGACGAGCCGCCCGGCGATCTCGGCCAGCCCGACCAGCAGGTCCTCGCCCGACGGCGCCCCGGGTCCGGCGGAATCGCGCTGGTCCGAGCTCTGGTCCGCGCTCACAGCGGCGGCTCGGCCGGCCCGGGCGCGCGCAGCGCCTGCTGGAACGCCCGCTCGACCACCCGTACGCGATCGACATCGAGCGGCCCGGCGCCGAGACGCTCACGGACGAACTCGGTGAACGCCTCGAGCGTGGAGTACTTCGGGCGGTAGGCCATGACCTCGTGGAGACGGGTGCAGTCGACGACCCGGCCGTGCGCGAGGAAGCGCACCTCGTCCGGCGAGAAGTCGGCCAGCCCGACCCGCCGGAACAGCTGGCCGGTGAGCCCGCTGGCGATCGTCGGCACCGGCACAGACACCCGGCCGGCCATGCGCAGCGCCTGGGACAGGAGCAGTGCGCCGGCACCGGCTGCGTTGAAGACACCGCTGTGGTCGCCGACCGTCGCGAGGCGCAGGATCTCGAGCGCGTCGTCCTCGTGGACGAACTGCAGCCGTGGGTCGAAGCCGAGCGCGGTCGGCACGAACGCCGCCTCGAAGTAGGCCGTGAGCGGCGTGGTCACCCTCGGACCGATGGTGTTGGCAAATCGGAGCGTGACCACACCCACGTCCGGGCGGCGCCGGGCGAAGCCTCGGACGTACGCCTCGACCTCGACCGTGTCCTTGGCGTAGCCCGCCCGTGGGACGACCCGGGCGGCCATCTCCTCGGTGAACACGGCCGGGTCGCGCGGAGACGAGCCGTACACCGTCGTGGAGGACTTGACCACGAACCGGCTGACCGACGAGGAGCGCTGGCAGGCCGCGAGCAGCTGCATCGTCCCGATGACGTTCGTCTCCTTCATGGAGACGCGACCGCCGGCCTGGTGCGGCGTGGCGAGCACCCCGGCGTGCACGACGGTGTCGATGTCCTCGCGCTCGAGAACCTTGAGGATCGCGGGGTTCTTGATGTCGCTGCGGACGAACGCCGCGCCGCCGAGCTCGTACCGCGGGGGTACGACATCGACGGCGACGACCCGTGCGACCGTCGGATCGTCGGCGAGCACGGCCGAGATCCGGGCACCGAGGTAGCGCGACGCACCGGTCACGAGCACGACCCGCCCCACTGGGGCTACTTCTTGTTACGCCGCTGCACGCGCGTGCGCTTGAGCAGCTTGCGGTGCTTCTTCTTCGCCATGCGCTTGCGGCGCTTCTTGATCACGGAGCCCACGGGTCGTCCGGCCTCACTCACGAGT
>JACCYY010000053.1 GCA_013696235.1 Sporichthyaceae bacterium
GCGTAAACGCTCGTCGCGGTCGCGGCCAGCCCGACCCGGTGCAGCGCGGCGAACAGCCAGTCGCCGCTGCGGTCACCGGTGAACACCCGCCCGGTCCGGTTCGCGCCGTGCGCGGCCGGTGCCAGCCCGACGATCAGCACCCGCGGCCGCTCGGCGCCCCACCCGGGGGCCGGCCGGCCCCAGTACGGCTCGTCGGCGAACGCCTTGCGCTTGGTCCGGGCCACCTCCTCGCGCCACGCGACCAGACGCGGGCAGGCCCGGCAGACCGAGACCCTGGCGTCCAGCACGCCGATGACGCGGGCCGAGGCAGCCAGGGTGCGGACGTCGATCGGATCGCCGGCCACCGGCGTCCGGGGCGTGGCCGGGTCGCCCGGCCAGCCCGTGCCGGGCCGGACCGGGCTCGAGCTCAGCGCCGCCGCGGCCATCCCGGCCATGATTCCGGTCGGTGCCGCCTCGCGGCAGTCGAGGACGGCCACGATCGCGCAACGGATTCCGGTGGACCCCGCCCTCCGCCCCCTGACCGTGATCAAGGAACTCCTGCCCTCGGACCATGGACTGTCAGGCGCTCCGTCTTGCCGGGAGGGCAGGAGTTCCTTGATCATCGGGGGGGTGAAGGGGTGGGGGGAGCGTGCGGGGCAAAAGTTCCTTGATCTGTGAGTGTCACCGGGGGGAGGAGGAGTGGGCGGGAGGTCAGGGCACCAGCGACCAGGCGATGCCGTCGAGGATGTCGTGCTCGCTGGCGACGATCGTGCCCAGCCCGACGCGTACGAGGACCGCCCGAAGCACCAGTGCGCCCGCGGCGATGACGTCGACACGGCCCGGGTGCATGACCGGGATGGCCTCCCGTTCGGCGTGGGTCATCAGGAGCAGATCGGTGGTGACGGCGGCGACCTGGTCGGTCGTCACCCGTGCACCGTGGATCGCGTCCGGGTCGTACGCGGGCAGCCCGAGCGCCATCGCCGCAACGGTCGTGACGGTGCCGGCCACGCCGACGAGCGTCCGCGCCGAGGCGAGTGGGACGTCCGCGGCGACCAGGTCCAGCGCAGCGTCGATGTCGGCCTCGGCCGCGGCCACCTGCGCCGGGGTGGGCGGGTCGTCGAGGAGGTGCCGCTCGGTGAGCCGGACGCACCCGACGTCGACCGAACGTGATGCGACGACCTCATCCGTACCGAGGACTGCCTCGGTCGAGCCGCCGCCGATGTCGACGACGAGGTAGGGCGGCCGGCCGGACCTCTGCTGGCGGCCTGATCGACGCAGCTCACGAGTGGCGCCGACGAACGACAGCGTCGCCTCGGCCGTCCCGGACACGACCTCCGGCGTCACGCCGAGCACCCGCTCGACCCCGGTCATGAACGTCTCCCGGTTCGTCGCGTCCCGCGTCGCCGACGTGGCCACCATCCGGACCCGCTCGACCTCGAGCCGCTCGATCGTCGCCGCGTACGACGCGAGGGCGGCGAACGTCCGCTCCAGCGCCGCCGGGGCCAGCCGACCGGTCCGGTCGACGCCCTCGCCCAGCCGGACGATCTCCATCCGGCGCACCACGTCGACCACGCTCCCGGCGATCGGGTCGAGATCGGCGACGAGGAGGCGGATGGAGTTGGTGCCGCAGTCGATCGCCGCGACCCGCGTCATGGATGCGCCTGCTCGGGCGACCCGTCGTCGGCGTCCGGGTGGATGCACGGGCCGGTCGCCGACCAGTCCGGCAGCAGGGCCAGCGCCTCGTCGCCGAGCGGGTTGACCCCGGCTCCGGCGGCGAGCGCGTGGGCCACGAGCACGTGCAGGCATTTTACCCGCGTCGGCATCCCGCCGGCGGACTTCCCCTCGATCTCCGGGACCGCGCCGATCGAGGACCGGTGCGCGAGGTACGCGGTGTGCGCCCGCTCGTACGCGGCCGCGAGCTCTGGGTCGGTGCGGAGCCGGTCGCTCATCTCGCGCATCACCCCGGCTGCCTCGAGCCGTCCGATCGCGCTCGCCGCGATCGGGCAGGTGAGGTAGAACACGGTCGGGAACGGGGTCCCGTCGTCGAGGCGCGGGCGGGTCTCCACCACGTCCGGGAGGCCGCACGGGCACCGGTGCGCGACCCGTCGCATGCCACGGGTCGGCCGGCCGAGCTGGCGGGCGACGACAGCCTGGTCCCGCTCGTACGCGGCGCCCTCGCCTCCGGCGCCGTCCTCGGCGTCGGCCGTGCCAGCTGCGCGGCCGGTCATCCGCCCGGACTGGTGCCGATCGCCGGCGGGC
>JACCYY010000077.1 GCA_013696235.1 Sporichthyaceae bacterium
ACGATCGGCATCTCCGCCGGGACCCTCGACCAACCCACCGGCCTGCGTTCCGTCGGGCACACCTACGTGTCACAGGCCTCGGACTACGAGCTCCTCCTCGACGACGGCCTGCCGCGCCGCGCCGGTGCCGCCTCGACCGACGCAGCGGAGCCGCCCGCTTGACGCTGGCGGGCAACCGCGAACGCTTGTCGAAGCAGGCTGCGCAGCGCGTCCACCGTCAGCGAGGTGGCGCGACCTGTCGACGAAGCTGCCCGGACGTCGACAACTCGTGCCACCTGAGCGAGCAACGTGCCCGTACAGGTTCAGCCGGCCAGCGCGGCCGACACGACCTCCCGAGCCTCGGCCTGCACCTGAGCGAGGTGCTCAGGTCCCTTGAACGACTCCGCGTAGATCTTATAGACGTCCTCCGTGCCGGACGGGCGAGCCGCGAACCAGGCCGACTCGGTGGTGACCTTGAGCCCTCCGAGCGGGGCGCCGTTGCCGGGTGCGTCGGTCAGCTTCTCGGTGATCGGCTCGCCGGCGACCTCGGTAGCGCTGACCGCGTCTGGCGCGAGCTTGCCGAGCCGGGCCCTTTCCTCGCGGCTGGCCGGGGCGTCGACCCGCGCGTACGCGGGGGCACCGTACCGCTCGGTCAGCGCGGCGTAGTGCTGGCTCGGGGACCGGCCGGTGACCGCGAGGATCTCCGACGCGAGGAGCGCGAGCAGGATCCCGTCCTTGTCGGTGGTCCAGACCGAGCCGTCGCGGCGCAGGAACGACGCGCCGGCGGACTCCTCGCCGCCGAAGCCGAACGACCCGTCGAGAAGGCCCGGCACGAACCACTTGAAACCCACCGGGACCTCGACCAGGCGCCGCCCGAGGCCCTCGGCGACGCGGTCGATCATGGACGAGGAGACCGCGGTCTTGCCCACGGCGGCGTCGACCGACCAGTCGCCGCGGGCGCCGTAGAGGTACTCGATCGCGACTGCGAGGAAGTGGTTCGGGTTCATCAGGCCGCCGTCCGGGGTGACGATGCCGTGCCGGTCGGCGTCCGCGTCGTTGCCGGTGGCGATCTGGTACTCGTCCTTGCGCGCGATCAGCGAGGCCATCGCGGCCGGCGACGAGCAGTCCATCCGGATCTTGCCGTCCCAGTCCAAAGTCATGAACCGCCACGTCGGGTCGACCAGCGGGTTCACGACCGTGAGGTCGAGGCGGTGCCGCTCGGCGATCGCCGCCCAGTAGTCGATGCTGGCGCCGCCGAGGGGGTCAGCGCCGATCCGGACCCCGGCAGCACGAACGGCATCGAGGTCGAGCACCGATGGCAGGTCGTCCACGTAGGTGCCCAAGAAGTCGTACGCCTGGGCGACGCCCCGTGCGCGGGCGTACGGGATCCGGCGGACGCCGGCGAGGTCGGCGGCCAGGAGCTCGTTCGCGCGGACGGCGACCCACCCGGTCGCGTCGGTGTCGGCCGGTCCACCGTGGGGCGGGTTGTACTTGAAGCCGCCGTCGCGCGGCGGGTTGTGCGACGGCGTGACCACGACGCCGTCGGCCAGGCCAGCACCGGTGGTACGGCCACGGTTCGCGCGGAGGATCGCGTGGGACACCGCCGGCGTCGGGGTGAACCCGTCCTCGGTGTCGACGAGCACGGTGACCTCGTTGGCGACGAGCACCTCGATCGCGCTCACCCAGGCCGGCTCGGAGAGCGCGTGCGGGTCACGGCCGAGGAACAACGGGCCGTCGTAGCCCTGCGCGGCGCGGTACTCGCAGATCGCTTGCGTGGTGGCCAGGATGTGCGCCTCGTTGAACGACGCGTCGAGGCTCGAGCCGCGGTGGCCCGAGGTGCCGAACGCGACCTGCTGGCGCGGGTCGGCGGGGTCTGGCCGTACGCCCGCGTACGCGGTCATGAGCTGGTTGACGTCGATCAGGTCCTCAGGGCCGGCCGGCTGGCCCGCACGCGGATGCGTCATGCCGTCGATCCTTGCGTGCGGCTGTCGGTCGCGCCATCCGGGCCCGGGCCGCGCTCACCGGGCGAGCCTCCGGCGCCGACTAGCCTCTGTTGCATGTGCGGCATCGTGGGGTACGTCGGGGAGAAGCCAGCGCTGGACGTCGTGCTCGAGGGACTGCGCCGCCTCGAGTACCGCGGCTACGACTCCGCCGGCGTCGCGGTGGTGGCCGACGGCTCGATCGTGAGCGAGAAGCGGGCCGGCAAGCTGACCAACCTCGAAAAGGCCCTCGCCGAGCGCGCCTCCGCCAACGACCCGCTCGGGACGGCGACGACCGGGATCGGGCACACGAGGTGGGCGACGCACGGGCCGCCGAACGACGTGAACGCCCACCCGCACCTGTCTGCCGACGGTTCGGTCGCGGTGATCCACAACGGGATCATCGAGAACTTCGCCACGTTGCGCGCCGAGCTCACCGACGCCGGTGTGGAGCTCCGGTCCGACACGGACACCGAGGTGGTCGCACACCTCCTCGCCGGTGCGTACGGGATGCACCACGACCTGGCCGAGGCAATGCGGGCCGTGTGCCGCCGGCTGGAGGGCGCGTTCACGCTGCTCGCCGTGCAGCGTGACCACCCGGAGATGGTCGTCGGGGCCCGGCGCAGCTCGCCGCTGGTCGTCGGTACCGGCGACGGCGAGTACTTCCTCGGCTCCGACGTCGCCGCCTTCATCGCGCACACGCGCGACGCGATCGAGCTCGGCCAGGACCAGGTCGTGACGATCACCCGGGACGGCGTGACGATCACCGACTTCAACGGCGCCCCGGCCGAGGGCAAGAGGTACCACGTCGACTGGGACGCGGCCGCGGCCGAGAAGGGCGGCTACCCGAACTTCATGCTCAAGGAGATCGCCGACCAGCCGCAGGCCGTCGCCGACACGCTGCTCGGCCGCATGGACGCCCGCGGCAACCTGGCGCTCGACGAGCTCAGGATGAACGAGGACGAGCTGCGGGCGATCGACAAGATCGTCATCGTGGCCTGCGGCACGGCCTACTACGCCGGCCTCGTCGCGAAGTACGTCCTCGAGCACTACACCCGGATCCCGTGCGAGGTCGAGCTCGCCAGCGAGTTCCGCTACCGCGACCCGATCCTCACGCACCGCACCCTGGTCGTCGCGATCTCGCAGTCGGGCGAGACGATGGACACATTGATGGCCGTTCGGCACGCAGGTGAGCAGGGGTCGCGCGTGCTGGCGATCTGCAACACGAACGGCTCGACGATCCCGCGCGAGTCCGACGCCGTGCTCTACACCCACGCGGGGCCGGAGATCGCGGTTGCCTCGACCAAAGGGTTCCTCGCGCAGGTCACCGCCTGCTACCTCCTCGGGCTCTACCTCGGCAAGCTGCGCGGGGACTTCTTCGCCGACGAGGTCCGCGCCATCATGGCGCAGCTCGGCGAGGCTCCGGCCGCGATCCAGCAGGTGCTCGACGACACGAGCCAGGTCGAGGCGCTGGCCCGCGAGCTCGCCGACAACCGTGTGATCCTCTTCCTCGGCCGGCACGTCGGCTTCCCGGTGGCGCTGGAAGGTGCGCTCAAGCTCAAGGAGCTGGCCTACATCCACGCCGAGGGGTTCGCCGCCGGCGAGCTCAAGCACGGTCCTATCGCCCTGGTCGAGGAAGGCCTGCCGGTGCTGTGCGTCGTACCGCCCCGCGGTCGCGACCAGCTCCACGACAAGATGATCAGCGGCATCCAGGAGATCCGGGCCCGCGGGGCGCGGACGATCTGCCTCGCCGAGGAGGGCGACGAGACGATCGTGCCGTACGCCGACGTGCTCCTCACCCTCCCCAAGGTGCCGGTGCTGCTGCAGCCGCTCGTCGCCACGGTGCCGTTGCAGCTGTTCGCGTGCGAGCTGGCCACCTTGATGGGCCACGACGTCGACCAGCCCCGCAACCTGGCCAAGTCCGTCACCGTCGAGTAGACGGACGCAACGTCATGGCAGTTCTGGGCGTTGGCATCGACGTCGTGGAGATCTCGCGCTTCGAGGAGTCCCTCGCCCGTACGCCCGGGCTGCGGGAGCGTCTCTTCACGGTCGGCGAGTCGGGGCTGTCG
>JACCYY010000087.1 GCA_013696235.1 Sporichthyaceae bacterium
GAATGCGGCTGTGGGCAGGCTCGCCACGCGCGGCGAGACCACGTCGGTGTTGCTGAATCTGGCCGGATCCTTGATCACCGGGAGGGTGTAGTCCCAGACCGTGAACCCGCGGAGCATGCGCCGCAGGCCGCGGCGGGTACGAAAGCGCTCGTGGTAGTGCTCGGCGCGACCGGACGCGCGCACGTACCGGTCGGCGAGCGGTCCGGGCAGGTAGGAGAGGAACGGCAGTCGGTAGTGCGGCTCGACGACCCCCAGCCGGTTGCCGAGGCCGAGGTAGACCACGCCGGTGGGAGCGAGCACCCGGTGCAGCTCGTCCAGGACTGCGTCGGGGTCCACGACGTGCTCGTAGATGTGGTTGAGCACGAGCACGTCGACCGATCCGTCGGCGAGGGGCAACGCATCCCCGGTCGCGCAGACGAACTGCACGCGAGCCCCGAACCGCTCGGCCGCCTTGCCCAGCCCGGGCACGTCGATGTCGAGCCCGAGCGTGGTGGCTCCGGCAGTGGCGAGCTCGTCCGCGATGAACCCGGCCGAGCAGCCGATGTCGGCGACGGTCAGCCCATCGAGGTCCTCCCGGCCCAGGTAGTGCAGGAGCACCCGGATGATCTTGGCAGCCTTCTGCCGGCGCTGGTCCTCGTCGAGCATGGCGGCCATGAGCTCGCTGTACGCGAGCTGGGGCTGCCGGGAGCCGCTCATCTGGTCTCCGCCCGGAACGTCAGTGCGACGTACGTGTAGCGCAGGTCGAAGCGCTTCCAGTGGACGGCTCGCTCGAGGCAGTCGAGGTCGGTGGCGTCGCCGTCGAGCCGGAGCCCCACCTCGGCGGCGATCGCGATCAAGCCCTCGATGGCTGCGCGGTCGAAGATCCGTACCGGAGTGCCGTACGCGACGAGTCCCGTGGTGTCGACGCCTCCCGCCCAATAGTCGGTGGAGACGAACACCATGCCACCTGGGCGGACGATTCGGGCGGCCTCGGTGAGGAAGGCCCGCACGTCGACACCGTGCTCGATGACGCTGAGGCACACGACGGCGCCGAACGAGCCGTCGGCGAAACCGGTTGCCTCGATGTCGCCCTGCTCGAGCCGGACCCCGCCGAGTGCGATTCGCCGGCCGAACTCGAGGTTCGTGCCCACCAGGTCGGTGTACCCGTACAGCCGCAGCGACGGGAGGAACGTCGAGTAGAGGGCTGCTCCGGCATCGAGCACGCGTTCCGCCGGCGAGGTGTGCGCGAGCGTGCTGGAGATCGCGGCAAGCGTGTCCCAGTTCTTCGAGCCGTCCGGGTGCAACGGCAGGCGCAGAGCGCGCATGTTCCGGGTGGCCCGCTCCCACTCCTCGCGGCTCTGCAGGACGCCGGTGGCACGCACGGTCGGGCGACCCGTCGGCGCGCCGCGACCGACGACCCGTTCGGTCGCCCGCCGGGCACCGACCCTCGTCCAGAGCGCGGCGGCCATCGCGATCTTGGCCGCCTGTCTTGCTCGCGGTTGGAGACCTGCTCTACCGGCCATGCGGTGCTTCACCTCCGGTGCCGACCAGCGCCTCGATGTACGCCTTCCATGGCGCGTCCTCGTCGACGGCGGCGACGCCGTCGGCGAGGTGACGCCAGACGCCGGGCTCGTAGAGCCGACGCAGCGTCGCTGCAAGGGCGGCGACGTCGTCGGGCGGGCAGAGCAGACCGTCGACGCCGTCGCGGACCAGCCCGGGCAACGTCCCGGCCGTCGTCGCGACGACGGGCCGACCGTACGAGAACGCCAGCGCGACGTTCTGGGTCGCCGTCGCCTCCCGGTACGGCAGGACCAGGGCATCGGTGCGTGCGAACAGCGCCGGGATGTCGTCGGCAGGGACATAGCCCGGCCGCAGCTCGACCCGATCTCCCACGCCGGCCTCCTCGATCGCCTCGTAGACCTCGTCGGCGCCGCGCCAGAACTCACCGGCAATCGTGAGCGTCGCGTCGGGCACGTCGGCCAGCGCCCGCACGAGCAGATCGACGCCCTTGTAGCGCCGGACGAGGCCGAAGAACAGCAGGTGCCGCTGCGGGATGGCCGGGGGCGGTTCGGCGAGCGACCCAGTGGGCAGGTGGGGGGCGAGCGGCCGCACGACGATCGGGGCCGTCGTGAGCGTCTTGGCAAGATCACGTTGCCCCTGCGAGTGCACGAGCACCTCGTCGGCGTGCCGCATGAGCCTGCGGACGGCCAGCCGGTCGAGCGGCCCGCGCTCGTGCGGCAGCACGTTGTGGGCGAGGACGACGACCCGCGGGGCTCGGTGACGACCGAGCGCGGCGAGGGCGACAAGGTACGGCGGCACCTGGACCGGGGACACCAGGACGATCACGACGAGGTCGGCCTCCGACCGCAGCCGACGACCCATGAGCACCCAGGACAGCGGGCTGTTCCACGAGAGGCGGTAGCGGGTGCGGTCGAACGGCTCGACCTCGGCCGAGTCCACCCGCTGCTGGCCCGGGTAGATCGACTCGGGGTACTGCCGGCGCCACGACTCGACAGCCGTGTCATGCCCGGCCGCGGCGAGCCGGTGGGCAAGCTGGGTCGTGTGCTGGGCGATGCCGCCCTTGTAGGGGTGCACCGGGCCGACGAGTCGGATCCTCATGGGCTCGTCAACGAGTGGCTGCCTAGTCCGATCGGGAGCGCGCGACCAAGTCCCCGACGAGAGCCAGAACGGCGATCTGGAAGCCCGAGAAGAACAGCAACGCAGTCGAGGTCGGGACGCCCCAGCCCAGCCTGATCACATCGACGACCAGCTTGACCAGCCCGATCGCCAGGATCCAGAGCGCAGCCGGCATGAGCACCTTGATCGGGTTGAAGTACATGACCATGCGGAGCACCTGGAGGATGTACCGGTACGCGTCCCGGAAGGGGTGGAACTTGCTCGTGCCGGACCGTTTGGCGTACCCGATCTCCAGGTAGTCGACCGTGTGCTGGTTCGACAGGAACGACAGCGTGATCGTCGTCACGCACGAGAAGCCCGGTGGGAGCAGCCGGAGGTAGGGCAGGGACACATCGCGCCGGATGGCCCGCAGGCCGGAGTTGAGGTCCGGGATCTTCGTGCCGGTGAGCACCTCGGCGACCTTGCGGATCACCCACTTCGCCGGGACGCGGAGAAGCTTGTAGGTGCCCTCCTCGGTCAGCCGCGCGCCGACGACCTGGTCCGTCTCCGGGTGATCGTCGAGGTAGGCGACGAACTCCGGGATCCGCTCGTTCGGGTAGGTCATGTCCGCGTCGGTCCACACGACGATCTCCCCGAGCGCCTCGCGGGTCCCGATCCGCCGCGCGGTGCCGGAACCACCATTGCGCTGGAACGGCATGATCCGCATGTGCGGGAAGCGGTGCGCGACGCTGCGGACGATCTCGAGCGTGCGATCCGTGGACTTGTCGTCGATCGTGAGCAGCTCGTAGGAGTACCCGCTCGAGTCCATCGCGGCTGTGATCCGCTCGAGCTCCTCGACGACGTGGTCCTGCTCGTTGTAGCAAGGCAGCACGATCGTCACGCGCGGTGCGGGGTCGGCGCCGGGTGGCCCCTCCGTGTGGTGGCGGGCGGCAGCGTCGACACCGTGGAGCACCACGGGGACGCCCACGACGTCGGCATCTGGTAGGTCAGGTCGGACGGTCACGATGGGTCGTCGCTCCTGCGTCGTCCAGTTTCGCGGGCTCGGCGGGTCGGGAGCGCACGTCGCCACCCGGCCGGGGTGCCGTGCAGGCTAACCGATCCGCGCCGCCCCGGGAGCGCGGCGAGCCGGGTGGCCAGCGAACGCGTTGCGACCTCGGGCGTCATCGTCGCCCGGGCGTGGGCTGCGGCGGCCCGGCGCAGGATCGCCACCCGTTCCGGGTCCCGGGCGAGCGCGCGCAGGCTGTCTGCCAACGCCTCTGGGTTCCCCGCCGGCACGAGGAGCGCGGCGTCGCCGAGCAACCGTCGTTGTGGCGGGGTGTCCGACGTCACGACCGCGAGCCCGGCGGCCATCCCCTGGTACACCTTGTTCGGCACCACGCTGAGCGCTTTGGGGCCGGTGCCGAAGATCCCGAGGCACACGTCGTGGGTGGCGACTGCGCCGGCCAGGTCCTCCGGTGGCACCCAGTCGATCCAGGTGACTCGCGCACGCGGCCCGGCCGCCCTGACGGTCTCGTCGTAGTCCTGGCCCCGGCCGATCATCGTGATCTCGATCGCCTCCTCGGCGACCAGCCGCAGCGCCGCGCCCACGACCGGCGCGCCCTGCAGCGGGGTGAAGAGGCCGAAGAAGACGACGCGCAGCGGCGGGCCGGCGGCGGCCTCCCGGGCGTCCACGAACCAGGCTTCGGGAGCCCCGACCGGCACGACGACCGTGTGCGCGCGCCGGTCGGGTCCAACCAGCGCGCGATGCTCCTCGGTGTCGACGAGCACAAGATCGGCCGAACGGACAGCGATCCGGTCCAGCCAACGGACCGCCCGCAGGATCGCGCCGTTCGTCACGCCCCGGTCGACGGCGGTCTCTTCTGCGCTCACGAGCAGGTCGAGCACGACGGGTACGTCGCGGAACAGTCGACGGGCCAGGATCACGTCGAAGTGGCCCAGGAAGCCGACCAGCACGACGTCTGGGCGCCGCGACCGGCCGGCAGCTCGGACCAGGCGGCTCCACGAGCGGGCCAGCCCGACGACGAGCACCGGCAACCGCCACGGCTGGCGGAGGGTCGCGACGCGCTGCGCCGTGGTCAGCTTCAGGGACTCGTTCACCTCGACCACGTCGTGCCCGTGAGCTCGAAGCCCTTCGATCAGGACGGCGACGCGCGGGTGGACCTCGGCGTCGTACGTCCCGAACGCCAGCACCCGCACGAGCAGCAACCCTACGGCGCGGGTGCCGGTGCACGAATCACAGCCCGCCTACGCTGGCGCCGTGATCGCGCGACTGCTCGAAAGCCGACTGTTGCGCTGGGGCTTCGTACTCGTCGCCCTTGTGCTCTGCGGGGTGGCGCTCAGCCGGTCATGGGACGACATCCGCCTCGCGGCCACGGAGATCTCCTGGCCGCTCGTCGCCGGCGCGCAGGTCGCCGTGACCGTGGGAATCGGGCTGACCGTGCTGGGGTGGCGCCGCCTGCTCGCCGATCTCGGCTCGCCACTTCCGGTCGGCGCGTCGGTGCGGATCGTCTCGCTCTCGCAGCTGGGCAAGTACGTGCCGGGCTCGATCTGGCCGTTCGTCGCGCAGGTCGAGCTCGGGCACCGGCACGGCGTTCCAAGGCGCCGTTCGGCCACGGTGAGCGTCCTCGTGGTGCTCATCAGCCTGGTGACGGCGTTGCTGATGGCCGCCGTCACGCTCCCGTTCGGCGCCAGCGGCACCGCTCGTACGTACTGGTGGGGCCTGGCCGCTGCACCGGTCCTGGCCGCACTCCTGCATCCCGCGATCCTCAACCGGGTGCTGGACTGGTTGCTCCGGGTCACCCGACGACCTCCACTCGAGCGCCGGCTCTCGCTCGTCGGGGTGCTCGGCTGCGCCGGCTGGTCAGCGGCGTCCTGGCTCGTGATCGGAGCGCACGTGTGGCTCCTGGCTCGGGGATTCGGGGCCAGCGGCAGCGAGCTCTACCTCACGGCGACCGGAGCGTTCGCGCTCGCGTGGAGCATCGGCTTCGTCATCGTCGTCGCGCCCGCCGGGGCGGGCGTGCGAGAGGTCGTGCTCGTCGCAGCCCTCTCCAGCGTGCTCGACCCGGGCAAGGTGCTGCTCCTCGTGATCATCTCGCGGGTGGTCATGACGATCGGTGACCTGTTCTGGGCGGGCGCCGGTCTCGTCCTCGGACGCGCCCATGCCTCGACCCAGGCGGACCTGAACCGGGAGGCGGAGGCGGCTCGGGAGCTCGCTCGTCAGCACCGTTCGCCCAGCGACCGGGCGGTCGACTGACGACCGGTTACGCTCCGCCGATGGCGCGCGGGATCGAGCTCGGCATACCGACGGAGTACGGGTTCGAGCTTCCCCGCCTCCGGCACGCGCTGTCCCGGCCGTACGTCCCGTCGGGAGCCGGGCGGCTGCTCGACTTCGGCTCCGGCAACGGTTCGAACACCGTGCTCTTCGCCCCCGACGCGACGGCTGTGGTCGGCGTCGAGGTCGAGCCGGCTCGGGTCGATGACGCGATCGCTCAGGCGAGACGGCTCGGTGTCGACAACGTGACCTACGTCGTCTACGACGGCCACCGGCTGCCGTTCCCGGACGCCAGCTTCGACCACGCCATCTCGTACGAGGTGCTCGAGCACACCGCCGACGACGGTGCCGCACTCGACGAGGTGGCCAGGGTCCTGAGCCCCGGAGCGATGCTCACGCTCACCGTGCCGAACAAGTGGTACCTCATGGAGACCCACGGCATGCACCTCCACCCGACGTGGGTGCCGTGGAACCGGGTGCCGCTCCTGTCGTGGCTCCCGACCCGGCTGCACGAGCGCTGGGCGAAGGCCCGGATCTACTCCAGACGTCGCCTCCTCGGCCTGCTGGCCGCGCACGGCTTCGAGGTCGTCGAGCATCGCTACCTCATGCCCCCCCTCGACCGGCTCGCCAACGAGCGCGCGCGCGCCGTACTCCGCAAGCTCGTGCAACCGCTCGTGGACACCCCGTTGCGGGTGGTCGGGGTCGCCCATTTCGTTGCTGCTCGCAACACCCGCGGAACCTGAACGCCCTCAACCAGGCGGTTCTACCGGTCCACTGGGGTCTGTCGTGGAAGAGCGGACCGTCCCCCGCCGCCGCGACCGCCGATCGATCATGAAGAGCGCACCGATCAGCGCGAGCCCGCCACCTGAGATGGCGAACCCACCGCCGGGCAGGGGTGAGGCGTACCTCAGCTCGACCCGGTGCGTGCCGGGCGGAACCTCGACCGCGACATAGCCGTGGTCGGCGTCGACCAACGGCACGGCAGCACCGTCGATCGCAGCCGACCAACGGTCCTGGAGGCCATCGGCCACCACGAGATAGCCGAGACCTTCAGCGTCCACGTCGACCGCGATCGTGTCCCCGGAGTCCTCGACGACGTCCAGCGTCGCCGGCGCGCCCGACGGCTCGGGGCCGGGCGCCGCCAGCACGACGTCCGGTGCGGTCCCGGAGAGGACCAGGTCGATCGCGCGGGTGGCGTCCGGCTCCACCACGGCCGTCTTGGCCCATCTGATCCGTGGGAGCGCGCTCGTGCGCTCGTAGATCGTCGTCGCACCACCGAGGACGACCTCCAGGTCGTCGTCGGACGGCCGGACGAGCGCGATTGCCGGCGTGGCTCCGTCGGAACGGATCGCGATCGGGAGATCGGCGTGGAGGGTCACCACGGCTGACGTGGCCGAGGCGACGTCGTCCTCGGGCACCGCGACCGTGAACGGACCGGGCGCAGCGCCTCCGAACAACCGCCTCCGAGTCGTCGTCAGCGTTGTCCCGTCAGCATCTTTGACCTCGACCTCCATCGCGGCCCAGGGGTCGCCGGTCGCGTACGGCTCGGCGATCTCGACGCCGAGCGCGCGCAACGCGCCGCCGGGGAGCGGAAGCGACATCGGCTCCTCGGGACTGAGGGTCAGGAGGTCGCCGGTACCACCGACGATCTCGGCCGCGCCCAGCACGGGTGCCGCAGGGTCGGTGACGACGTAGCGCGCGCCGAGGCGATCGAGCAACGGTGCTTGGAAGACCTCCGGTCGGCCCGGGATCGCCATATAGGTGGGAGTGACGAAGCAGCCGTCGCACCATGCTCTGAGGAGCTCGTCGTACTCCTCGGCCACGAAGCCACGTCCACCGACGGTTCGCAACCCGTAGAACGCCTCTGTCCCGGTCAGCATCGTGCCGGCCGCGATGATCCGGTCCGAGCCGATGTGCGATGCCAGGAACTCGTGGGTCGGGGTGGGCGGGTAGAACTGGCTGGTCGGGACCCGCGGCCAGAACGGGATGACGAGCAGCAGCGCTTGGGTCACGAGAAGGGCCGGAATCACGGTGAGGGCGGTAGCCCGCAACCAGCCCCGTCCCCTCACCGCGAGTGCCGCTGCGATCGCGGCGAGCCCACCGAAGGTGGCGGCCGACCGGAGCGATCCGTCGAACCAGACCAGCTGCTCGCGGACGAACGCGTACTGGTGCGCCTCCCGCACGACGAGGAACGCCGCGATGACCGCGCCGAGCCACACGCCGCTCGCGACCACGATCCACTTCCGACGTTGCAACGTCGAGAGCCATGTGCCGGCCGGACGCCGGACGAGCGCGTCGAAACCCATCGCGGCCAGCACCGCCAAGAAGAACCCGAGCATCGACCGGGCCCGACCGATCCGGTTCGTGTCGAAGACGGGAAGCTGTTGCAGCGCCGCGAGGAGTGGTCCTCCGAAGAACACGAGAACGACGGTGATGGCGGCGGCCGTGACGAAGAAGCCACGGACCAGCGGTGGAAACCCGGGCCGTCGGCGCATCACCAGCGCGATGACGACGAGCAGCAGGGCCACCGCGCCGACATAGCTGAGCTCTTCGATCGGGTTCGCCAGCCCGTACCAGTCGACCGAGGACGCATCCGGGCTGGTGATTCCGAGCGCGTCCGGCGCGAGCATCGTGACCATGCTGATCATCGGCGAGTGCGACTGGGACGACTGTCCCCGAGACCCGACCGCGACCTCGCGGAGCTCGTCGGCGAAGGGCACCAGGTGCATCGCTGCGACCGCAACTCCGACCAGCAGTCCTGCAGTCGCCGCTCCTGCGACCACCACCAGACGTCCCGGCCGCGAACCGTGGATGGTCGCCATGCGGACGATGAGATAGAGCCCGGCCGCGACGAACGCGTAGGCGGCCACGGCCGGGAACCCGCTGAGCAACATCGACCCGACGACCAACCCGATCATCGCGATGTTCGCCGGGCGCCGGTCCCGCGCGAGCCGTTCGATCGCCCAGAACAACGCCGGGACGAACGCGGCGACCTTCGTGTGGGGCCAGTTCGTCCAGGCGACCATGAAGCCGCTCGACACGAACGCGAGGCCCCCCAGCAGGGCTGCCGACCTGGCGAGGGACAGCTGCCTGAGGAACAGGAACATCCCTCCGAGCGCGACCAGCATCTCGAGCAGCTTCACGTACCCGGGCGCGAGCGAGATCGGCATCACCAGGTACGGGAGCATCAACGGGGACAGCAATCCGCTGGAGCCACCCGCGCCCAGCTGTGATCCACCGGTGTTCAACGACGACCAGCTCGCGAAGTCACCGTCGTGCAGCCGCTCGGAGAGCATGCGCGCGGCCGGCACCATCCCATCGATCGTGTCGCCCACGAAAGGGTTCTGAGCCTGGAAGCCGGTCGGCGCGAGCGCGTTCCATGGTGTTCTGGTCAGCATGATGTCGCTGCCGGCGAAGACCGTGAGACCGAGCAGCGGCGTGCCGATCCCGAGCAGGACGAACGCCACCACGACGACGAGAGTGATGTTGTCGAGCCAGCGATCCGGGGAGGAGACCGCGGTCTGACCACGTTCGACGGTCGATGGATGTCCCGGTCGCGCGTCGTCCGACGGTCGATCGGTCGAGGTCACCACGCGCGTCCCGTCACCTTGGCTGCCCAGCGAGGATAACCGCGCGGATCGCGCCCGAGCTGCTGCCTGCGGGGCGCGGCGGCGGCGTCGAGGATGTCCTCAGCGGAGCCCGGCGTCGCGCGTGGGTCGCTCTCCCCGCGCAAGCAGGGTCGGGCCGCGTTCTGGAAACGCACGCTGCACGAACCTGAAAGGCACGGTGGCAACACCGATCGCGAGCCCGGCCGCGCGCCCGGCGGGTTGCAGGAACCGACCGCTGCGGCCCGTGCCCTCCTCCATCGTGATCTCCCCCTCGCTGCGCTTGCGACGGCGCGCGACGACGTTGCGGACCGCCTCGACCCCGTAACCGATCGGCATCCCGTAGTGCCGCACCTCCACGGCTTCCAGTCCAGCCCTTTCCATCAACGCGACCAAGACGGCCGGCTCGTACCGTCGGAAGTGCCCGACCGCGGCGTCCATGGGCCCGTACCTCGCCTGGTAACCCGGCGTCGACAGCACCAGCGATCCGCCCGGCCGGAGCATCCGCACCCACGACGTGAGCGCCCAAGCGTCGTCCTCGATGTGCTCGATCACCTCGAAGGAGACCAGGAGGTCGAACTGCCGGCCCGGTTCGACGAGATCGGTCGATCCGCAACGAACCTCCCCTCGGCCGAGCGTGGCCAGGCGCGACCGGGCAGTCTCGAACGAGGAGTGATCCAGTTCCAGCCCGAGGTACTGATGATCAGCGGCGAGCCGGACGCCCACGGAGCCTTGCCCGCACCCGACCTCGAGCACGTCGAGCCCGCGCCCGGTCGGGAGGAGCCGTCGGGCGATGTCCCATCGCAGCGATCCCATGATCGACAACGGCGGCAGCGTCGCTCCCACGGCTCTCCTCCCACTCGCACACTGTCCTGGTTCGCTCGAGCGCGGCCACGACGACGACGAGGGTTTTACGGTCGGGCGCTCATGGCCAGGAGCGCGTACGCGAGAGCCTCCGACCAGTGCCGCGGCGCGGGCAGGTCATGGCTGTCCCACCTGGCCGTCCCGAGCACGCTGTACGCGGGCCTGGGTGCCGGCCGAGGGAACTTGTCCGTGGTCGTCGGACGTACCCGTCCAGGGTCGGCGCCAGCGCCGGCGAACACCGCACGGGCCAGCCCGTACCAGGTCGTCTCGCCGCGGTTCGTGACGTGGTAGACCGAGTCCGGCGCCTGGCTCGCACCGAGTGCGACCAGTGCCGCGGCCAGGTCGGCGGACCAGGTCGGGCTCCCACGCTGGTCGTCGACGACGTCGACCGGCCCGTCGCCGCCGGCGAGCCTGAACATCGTCGCGACGAAGTTCTTCCCGTGCAGGCCGTAAACCCAAGCGGTTCGTACCACGCTGGCTCGAGCGCCGGACTCGAGCACCGCACGCTCACCGGCGAGCTTGGTCCGGCCGTAGGCGCTGCGCGGCGCCGGATCGGCGTCCTCCGCGTAGGGCGACGTGGCGTCGCCCGCGAAGACGTAGTCGGTCGACACGTGCACGAGACGAGCACC
>JACCYY010000303.1 GCA_013696235.1 Sporichthyaceae bacterium
GGATGTCCCACGCGTGGTCGCGGAAGTACCGACGGACCTCGCCGGTGATCGTCGGGATGGCAAACGCACCGAACGGGGCACCGACCGACGGGTCGTAGCGCACCACGGCTTTGACCAGCCCGAGGCAAGCGACCTGGAACACGTCCTCGTGGTCGTCACGGTGGGTCTGGTAGCGGTTGGCCGCGGACCTGGCGAGCGGGAGGTGGAGGGCCACCAGCCGGTCCACTGCAGCGTCTCGGGTGGTCTCGTCGACCGCTTGGTCGCGGAGTCGGAACAGCTGAGCGGTGAGCTCGGCGCGATCGGCGTCAGCGAGCGGGTGGAACCTGGGGGGACGGGCGGTCGTGACAGTCATGGCTCACTCCGGCGAGGTCTGCGGTCGGAGTGGCACCCTGCTTGGCCACATCACGAATACATCACGGACTGCCGTCCGGCGCAAGTGTGGCTACGATCGCGCAGGGCCGAGCACACGTCTGGCCCACCAGCGGTCACCAGGGAGCCAAGCCATGAGAACGCGACCGGCACCCGTCCCGCCAGGTCTCGGGGAGCCCGACATCGAGGTGCGTGACGTCGACGCGTTCATGGTGGACCTCGCGCTGCTCGCGGCAGACTCGGTCGCGCCGGACCTGCAGGACGTCTCCTGCGGCATCACCGTCCAGCAGGGTGAGCAGCAGTCGTCCGCGGCCTGGAGCGACGCCCGGGCGAGCCAGCTGGACGAGATCCAGTACGAGCTCGACAACGGACCGTGCCTGCACGCTTTGCGCCACCAAGAGATCGTCATGATCGCCGACATGGACCGAGACGTCGACTGGCCGGCCTGGCGTGAGCGGGCGTTGGCGGAGGGGGTCGGCTCGTCCATGTCCGTGCCGGTCCCCGTGATCGGCGTCGGTGGGGCCCGCGCCGCGTTCAACTTCTACTCGTCCAAGCCAGCCGGCTTCGACGAGTCCGCGGTCGAGCGCGGGCTGGAGATGGCGAACCGCGCCGTGCGCGCGATCGGTCTGGTCTCCCGGGTGGTGGAGCAGGAGATGCACGTCGAGCAGATGCGTACGGCGCTGGGCTCGCGGTCGGTCATCGACCAGGCCCTCGGCATCATCATGGCCCAGAGCAAGTGCGACGCCGACGAGGCGTTCGTGGTCCTCCGGCGCGCCTCGCACAACCGCAACCTCAAGCTGCGCCAGGTCGCGATCGAGATCGTCGAGCGGGCCAGCGGCAAGCCGTTGGCGAAACCGCCGGTCTTCCAGCGGCGGTAGGGCCAACCCGACCTGTGGACGGACGGCGGCGGCGGGTGTGTCGCCTGGTATCGTCATCGGCTGGCCGTGTCCGTGGCGCACCTGCGCCGGCCGCGGTCGAGTGCGAAACCCAACCCCGGAGCGCTTCATCGCTTCGAGGATGGTCCTCGCACGACGCTGTGCCCTCCTGCCGCGGATCGACCGCGGCCGTTCAGCCCGAAGGAGGTGGGGTACCCGCATGCGCCGTTATGAGCTCATGGTCATCCTCGACCCCGATCTCGAGGAGCGCACGATCGCGCCCTCCCTCGACCAGTACCTCGGTGTCATCCGCAACGGCGGCGGCAGCGTGGAGAAGGTCGACGTCTGGGGTCGTCGACGTCTGGCGTACGAGATCCTGAAGAAGTCCGAGGGCATCTACGCGGTCGTCGACCTGACCGCCGAACCAGACGTCGTCGCCGAGCTGGATCGCCAGCTCAACCTGTCCGAGGTCGTGCTGCGGACCAAGATCGTCCGTCCGGACATCAGGTAACCGACCCGCGACGAGCCGGACACCACACCCGAACGAGCAGGCGCGAGGACAAGGAAGGACTGCGATGGCAGGCGAGACCGTCATCACGTTGATCGGCAACCTCGTCGACGATCCGGAGCTGCGGTTCACGCCGTCGGGAGCGGCCGTGGCGAGCTTCCGGATCGCGTCGACCCCGCGGACGTACGACCGCGCGAGCGGCGAGTGGAAGGACGGCGAGACGCTGTTCCTCACCTGCTCGGCCTGGCGCCAGCTCGGCGAGAACGTGGCCGAGTCCCTGACCCGCGGCTCGCGGGTGATCGTCCAGGGGCGGCTCAAGCAGCGCTCGTACGAGACCCGCGAGGGCGAGAAGCGCACGGTGTTCGAGATCGACGTCGACGAGGTCGGCCCGAGCCTGCGCAGCGCCACCGCAAAGGTCACCAAGACCAGCCGGTCCGGTGGCGGCTTCGGCCAGGGCGGGAACACCGGTGGGGGCGGTGGGCAGTCCGACGACCCGTGGGCGACACCGGCTGCCCCTGCCGGCGGTCAACCGGCACCCGGCGGCGGGAGCGGCGGCGGCTGGAACCAGCAGCCTGACGAGCCGCCGTTCTGACCGCTTGACCGCGTTCCACTGAAACTTCGAGAACCAGGAGCACCCAACCATGGCCAAGGCCGTGATCCGCAAGCCGAAGAAGAAGGTCTGCGTCTTCTGCAAGGAGAAGACGCAGTACATCGACTACAAAGACTCCGCGACGCTGCGGAAGTTCATCTCCGACCGGGGCAAGATCCGCGCGCGTCGGGTCAGCGGCAACTGCACGCAGCACCAGCGCGACGTCGCGGTCGCCGTGAAGAACAGCCGCGAGATGGCGCTGCTGCCCTACACCAGCACTGCTCGCTGAGCTGCTACCGCTCCGAAAGGACCTGCAACCGACATGAAGCTCATCCTCACGCAGGAAGTCGCCGGTCTCGGTGGCCCAGGTGACATCGTCGACGTCAAGGACGGCTACGCCCGGAACTTCCTCGTCCCGCGCGGGTACGGCATGCGCTGGACCCGGGGCGGCGAGAAGCAGGTGTCGACGATCCGACGCGCCCGCGAGGTCCGCGAGGTCCGCGGTGTCGACGGTGCCACCGCGATCAAGACCCAGCTCGAAGGACTCGCCGTACGGCTGCAGGCCCGCTCGGGCGAGAGCGGCCGGCTGTTCGGCTCGGTCACCCCGGCCGACGTCGTCGAGGCCGTGCGCGCTGCGGGCGGCCCGGAGATCGACCGCCGCCGGGTCGAGATCGCCGAGCCGATCAAGTC
>JACCYY010000186.1 GCA_013696235.1 Sporichthyaceae bacterium
CGGGCACTCAAGCTGGCAATCGAGGAGAGGGGGTTGACGCCATGACGCACGACGAGGCAAGGATCGCGACGGGCTCACTCGCTCTCGGGGCGCTGGACGACGACGAGGCGGCCGAGGTCCGGGCGCACCTGGCCGGGTGCGAGCCGTGCCGGCAGGAGTACGACGAGTTCCGCCGCCTCCCGCCGCTGCTCGGGATGGTTCCGGCCGCCGAGGTGGCGGCTGGACCGCAGGTCCCCTCCGAGGCCGGCGGCAACCGGTTGCTGCAACAGGTCGCCGACGAGCGCAGGTCCAAGGAGCGTCGCAGCTTCGCCAACCGATTCGCCGGGGCGCTCGCGCTGGCCGCCGCTGCGGCCGTGATCGGGTTCGTCGTCGCGGAGGACACCGGGTCGGAGCCCGCCCCGGCGGACTTCACGCTCGCCGCGATCGACAACGCGACCGGCGTCTGGGCAGAGGTCGCCCTCACCGAGGTCGGTTGGGGCACCAAGATCGAGCTGCGCCTCACCGGCGTCGCCGCCGGTGAGAGCTGCCGCCTCGTCGCGGTGTCCGCAGACGGGGAGGAGATCGCCGGAAACTGGATGGTGCCGCCCGGCGACTACACCGTCATCCCGGGTGCGGTGGGCAGCCAGCCGGACGAGATCGAGTACTTCGAGGTGGTCTCCGGGGACGGCGAGATGCTGGTCCGGATCCCGCTCTGACCGTTGCGATAACCCGTTGCCGCGAGGGTCGATCGGTCTTACCGTCGGCCCGTGCTGATGGCGTACGACGAGGCCGGACCGGCGGACGGGAAGCTGGTCGTGCTGCTCCACGCGGGAGTGGCCGATCGCCGCATGTGGGACCGCCAGTGGGAGCCGCTGGCCGCTCGGTTCCGGGTGGTCCGCGCCGACCTGCGTGGCTTCGGTGAGACACCGATGCCCGGTGGTCGGTTCTCCTACGTCGAGGACGTCGCCGAGCTGGTCGAGACACTCGGCGGTGGACCGGCAGCTCTGGTCGGTGCTTCGTTCGGCGGGCGAGTCGCGCTGACGACAGCGGCGGCCCGGCCTGACCTCGTCCGCCGGCTCGTGCTGCTCTGCCCGGCGTTCGCCGGCCTGCCGGTGACCCCCGACGTCGAGGCGTTCGGCGACCGGGAGGACGAGCTGCTCGAGGCCGGCGACACCGACGGCGCGGTCGAGCTCAACGTCTCGTCCTGGCTCGGGCCAGACGCCGGGCCGGCGGCCGCGGACCTGGTCCGCGTCATGCAGCGGCGTGCCTTCGACGTGCAGCTCGCCGCCGACGAGCTGCCCGACCCGCCGGAACCGGTGTGGCCGGAGCTCGACCTCGTGCACATGACGCAGCCGACGCTGGTCGTGTCCGGAGCCCACGACTTCGTCTGGTTCGGCCAGATCGCCGGGCACCTCGCTGCGACGATGCCCGACGCTCGCCAGGTGGCTCTCCCATGGGCCGGTCACCTCCCGAGCCTGGAGCGGCCGGACGAGATCACCGAGCTCCTGCTGGACACACTCGCGCCCGCGCGCGGCTGACGTTCCGGCCACCGGCGGCGCCCTACGATCGGGAGCGTGCCCGAGCTGCTGTTCTCCGGTCTGCTGGTGCTCGTCGTCCTCGCGATCTCGTGGCTGGCGCTCTCGACTGCCCTGCGGCTCCGCCGGGGGCGCAGCTGATGGCCGGAGTGCTCGACATCCCGAGCGACCTACCCGCCCCTCTGGTCCCATTGGCCTGGATGATCGGTTCGTGGGCCGGCGCCGGCGTCGGTGACTACCCGACGATCGAACCGTTCCGGTTCGGCCAGGAGATGGAGTTCGGCTACGTACCGGGCAAGGCCTACCTCTCGTACGAGAGCCGCTCGTTCCTCCTCGACGGCGTTGGTGAGATCGGCGAGCCGCTCGCCGCGGAGCACGGGTACTGGCGGCCCCAGCCGGAAAACCAGGTCGAGCTGATCCTGGCCCACCCGATGGGCATCGCCGAGCTCTGGATCGGGGAGATCACCGAGCGCCGCGTCGAGCTCCGCACCGACGCCGTCGTCCGGGTCGCCGAGGCCCTGCCCTACGCCGCGGGCCATCGGCTCTACGGTCACATCGACGGCGGCGACCTCGGCTACGTGTTCGAGATGGCAGCCATGGGCCAGCCGTTGCAGCCGCACCTCTCGGCCCAGCTCAAGCGCGTCGGCTGACCGGTCCGACCGCCGAGCACCGCTCGTTAGGCTCGCTGGTATGGAGATCCGCGAGCTCGACGTGCCCGGCGCGTACGAGATCACGCCTGCCCAGATCGGAGATGCACGAGGCCTCTTCCTCGAGTGGTACCGCGCCGAGTGCATGGCCGACGTGCTCGGCTACCCCCTCGAGCTGGCGCAGGTGAACTGCTCGGTGTCGGCCCGGGGGGTGCTCCGCGGCATCCACTTCGCCGAGGTGCCGCCCGGGCAGGCGAAGTACGTGACCTGCATCGCCGGTGCAGGGCTCGACGTCGTCGTCGACCTTCGGGTCGGCTCGGCGACCTTCGGCCGGCATGACGTCGTCCGCATCGACACGGTCGACCGCCGCGCCGTGTACGTCGGCGAAGGGCTCGGCCACGCATTCCTGGCCCTCGAGGACGGCACCGCGATCAACTACCTGCTCTCCGAGCCCTACGCGCCAGGTCGCGAGCACGGTGTCCACCCGCTCGACCCGGCGCTCGGCATCGCTTGGCCGGACGACGTCGAGCCGGTGCTCTCGGACAAGGACCGCGCCGCACCGACCCTCGCCGAGGCCGAGGCGGCCGGACTGCTGCCGTCCTACGACGCGTGCCAGGCGTACGTCGCCGAGCTGGCGGCGCGGGGACGGGCGCAGGGATGACCGGCCCGAGCCCCTGGCTCGATCTCCCGGGCGCGGTTGCGGCGGAGGCACCCGACGCCGGGGTGGCGAGCCACTACGGCGACCCGTTCCGGGAGCAGCGCACGTTTCTCGGGGGGGCCGGCGCGGTCGACCGCTCCAACCGGGATGTCGTACGGCTCACCGGTGCGGACCGGATCACGTGGCTGCACTCCCTCACCACCGCGCACCTCACCGAGCTCGAGCCCGGCGACAGCACGATCACGCTGGTCCTGAGCCCGCAGGGCCGGGTGGAGCACGTGCTCGAGCTCGTCGACGACGGCACGACCATCTGGGCGCACCTCGAGCCCGGGGCCGCCGGCGCCCTGATCGGCTTCCTCGAGTCGATGAAGTTCATGATGCGGGTCGAGGTCGAGGACGTGACTGCGGCGTACGGGGTCGTCACGGTGCCGCCACGCCAGGACCCGGACGCTCTCGCGGTCGCGAGCCTGCACGGGCGGGTCGGCACCGATCTGCTGGTGCCGCGCGACGCGCTGCCCGGATTGGCCGAGCGGCTCGGCGGCCCGGTGGGGATGTGGGCGTACGAGGCGATGCGGATCGCCGCGCGCGACCCGCGGCCTGGCCTGGACACCGACGACCGCACGCTGCCGCACGAGGTGGGTTGGATCGGGACCGCCGTGCAGCTGAACAAGGGGTGCTACCGCGGGCAGGAGACGGTCGCCAGGGTGCACAACGTGGGCCACCCGCCGCGGCGCCTGGTCCTGCTGCACATCGACGGATCGGTCGAGACACTCCCCGCGCACGGTGATCCGGTCGAGCTCGACGGCCGCCCGGTCGGGGTGGTCGGCTCGACCGCGCGGCACCACGAGCTCGGCCCGATCGGGCTCGCGGTGATCAAGCGCACCGCACCCGTCGACGCCGATCTGCTGGCTGGTGGAGTCGCGTCGGGACAGGAGGTCGTGGTGGACCCGGATGCCGGCCTCGGTCTCGGGAGCAAGCTGCGCGAGGAGTTCCGCGGCG
>JACCYY010000190.1 GCA_013696235.1 Sporichthyaceae bacterium
GTACCCAGGCCGCGCCGGTGATCCTCCGTCGGCGCCCGTCCGGCGCCCGCCGCCGAGGAGAACCCCGACAGACGATGGCTCACGCTGATCAGATCCTCGACCGCTGGCGCACCGCGCCGTACACCTACGTCGAGGTGGGGGCGACGGCCGGCCCGCTGCCGGCGGGCTACCGCCACGTCAGGATCCGCGCCGACCTCGGCTCCGGTGCGGGGACGTTCGACCGCGCGGCAGACCGTCTGCTGTCGTGGGAGATGCACCGCCGCGCCGGGATCGACCTGGTCTCGACCGACCGCACCGCAGTTCCCGGTGCGGTGGTCCTGCAACGCATCCGGGTCGGGCCGGTCCGGGTGGACGCGGCGTGCCGCGTCGTTGCGGTCGGGCGCACGCCGCAGCGGGCCGGGTTCGCGTACGGGACGCTCAGCGGTCATCCGGTCGCCGGGGAGGAGGCGTTCGGCGTGGAGCGCCTCGCCGACGAACGGGTCGTCGCGACGATCACCGCGTTCTCCCGGCCCGACCGGTGGTTCACCCGCCTCGGCGGCCGGCTCGGCGACGTCGCGCAGGACCTCGTGCTCCGGCGCTACGTCGCAGCACTGAGAGCTGACTGAGCCGCGGAGCCGGCTACCTGATCCGGCGAGCCAGCCCCTCGTAGTCGAGCACGAGCCCGTGCGCGTCGCTGGTGATCAAGAACGGCCCGTACGACTCGTCGTGGTACTGCCACGCGGCCGCCGCGTGCTCGTCGTCGGTCGGGTCGGGCAACCGGGTGTAGGTCTGGTTGACGCGGGTGACCCGCAGCGACGGCACCTCGACGTACGCGAACGGCGCGGTCCACCGGTCGCCGATGGGCAGGTCACGCAACCGGTTGAGCGGGAACGTGTTCGTGAACGGTGCGGCCGCGACGTCGACGTCCCGGCAGCCGTCGAGCTCGAGTGCGCGCTCGCCGTCGCGCCACCAGTGGTTGGTGCCGTCCCGCCGGAGCTCCGCCGCCCGCGGTGCCTCTCGGTCGATGGTGGTGATGATCGCGTGGGTGGTGGTCCAGTCGTCGGCCAGCTCGACGGCGAATGAGCAGCCGTACGAGCCGTCGCCGCCGACCACCACCTCCTGCCCGTGCGCGAGCCAGCCGGCGCCGGTTCGTTCCAGCCTGGCCACCGCGTGCCCGACGGCCTCGTCGATGCGCTGCCACGCCACGACGATCGGTGGGGTGGCCGGAACGGGCGTGGGATCGCTCATGATCATGAGCCTACGGCGCGGCCGGGACGCGCGTGCCGATGAACTCCACCGCCTCGCGCACGACCGTGGGGTCGCGCAGGATGCGGTGGTGGCCGAGACCCTCGGTGCTGATGAGCATTGCGTCCGGCCATGCCTCGGCAATCGCGACTCCGCCCGCGTGCGGAGTGTGCCCGTCGTCACGGTCGTGGATCACGAGCACGGGCGGTGTCGACGCGGAGCGGGCGACGGCCGCGGCGTCGAAGTCGTCGAGCCGTGCACCGACGTTGCGCTCGACGCGATCGAGCAGCCTGGCGCGAACTCGCGGGCCGAACCCGAGCAGGTCGCCGAGGTAGTACGTGAGGTGGGCCGGGTGCTGAGACGGCGCCAGGAAGACCGCCCGCTCGAGCTCGAGCCCGTTCTTGATCGCGCCGGCCACCGCCATCGCACCGAGCGAGTGCGCGACCACCCCGACCGGCGGGCCGGTCGCCGTACCCACGGCCTCCAGCACTGCGATGAACTCCATCGCGCTGCTGCGCCGGGCACCGGTCGGACCCGGGTCCGAGGAACCATGGCTGAGCGCGTCATAGGTCACGACGCGGTAGCCGGCGGCCGTGAGCGGCGGCACGAACGCGGCGAGCTGCATGCCCCACCCGCCCCAGCCGTGGACCAGCAGGACCGTCGGCCCAGTCCCGTACGAGCGGCCGCGGACCATCTGCCCGCCGACGTCCACGGTGAGCCGCTCGTACGGCGGGAGGCCCGGGTGCTCGCGGCCGGCGGTGCCGGGGAGCGGCGGCACGGTGAACCACATCCGCTCGGCCAGGACGGCACCGGCGGCCGGCAGCAGCCGCTCCGAGGTGGCGAAGACGGTTCGCAGCGCACGCAGCCGGGCCGTCGTGACCAGCGATCGCACGGTCGTGCGGTTCGGTCGCGGTATGGTGGTCACGTCGGGTCGGCTCCTTGGCAGGTGTGGGGGCTGGGTGGTGCTCAGGCTCGGGCGGCGGCGAGCAGTGCGTCGACCGCTCGGCGGGCCCGCTTGCCGGCGGCCGGGTCGTGCAGCAGACGGAACGCGTGGTGGTAGGCGAGCATGACCCCGTACGCGTCGTGCGCGAACTGCTCCGGGTCGGCTGCGGCGTGGAACTCGCCCTCCGCGATACCGGTGCGGAAGACGTTGGCGATCAGGT
>JACCYY010000201.1 GCA_013696235.1 Sporichthyaceae bacterium
AAATGGTCGGCAACACTGCCGGCTCCAGCTCATCAAAGGAGAAATCAGCAATGCGAAGCATCCGACGCGGCGGCCTCGTAGCAGTCGCCCTGCTTGTTGCGGCCCTCGGCACTGCGTGCGGTGGCGACGACGACACGACCGACACAGGGACGGGCGTCACCGAGACGTCTGAGGAGAAGACCTCCGAGGAGGAGACCTCCGAGCCCGAGGAGGAAGAGACCACTGAGGAGGAGGCCACTGGCATGGAGGTCGTCGGTGCAGGTTGCGCCGGCTACGCCGAGGCAGTGCCGACCGGCGAGGGCTCGGTCGAGGGCATGGCCGACGACCCGGTCTCGGTCGCGGCCAGCAACAACCCGATCCTCACCACGCTGGTCGCCGCCGTCTCCGGTGGCGTCAACCCGAACGTGGACCTCGTGTCGACGATCGACGGTGGCGAGTACACCATCTTCGCCCCGGTCGATGACGCCTTCGCCAAGCTCGACGCCGCCACGCTCGAGGCGCTCGCGGCCGACGACGGCACGCTGCTCTCGACGATCCTCACCTACCACGTGATCGAGGGTCGCCTGGCTCCCGAGGACCTGATCGGGACCCAGACCACCGTTGAGTCCGAGACCGTGGAGATCGCCGGCGAGCCGGACGCTCTGACCGTCAACGGCAGCACGATGGTCATCTGCGGCAACGTGCAGACTGCCAACGCCACGGTCTACCTCATCGACACCGTGCTCACGCCCCCGTCGATGGCCTGATCCACCCGCACCACTCCGTACGACGCACGACCGCTCGAACCGAACGGCGCCTGGGTCACCGGGCGCCCTTCGGCGTTTGCGGGCCCGGATGCGGGAGGATCATCCACCCAGACTCCCGATCCGAGGCGCGGTCAGCCGAGCGCCGGACGGATCGTTCCGGTCACCTCGCCGAGCCCGAGCCTCGTGCCGTCAGCGCCGGGCGCGGTCCCGGTGATGGTCACCGTGTCACCGTCCTCGAGAAACGTCCGGGTGGAGCCGTCGGCGAGGCCGATCGGCTCGGTGCCGTTCCAGGACAGCTCGATGAGGGAGCCGCGCTGGTCGCGAGAGGGTCCGGACACCGTGCCAGACGCGAACAGGTCACCGGTCCGCAACGAAGCTCCGTTGACGGTGAGGTGGGCGAGCTGCTGCGCCGGCGTCCAGTACATCTGGCCGTACGGCGGGCAGGCGACGACCTGGCCGTTCAGGCGCACCTCGAGGGCCAGGTCGAGTCCCCACTGCGCCTCGGCGAGGTAGGGGAGCGGCTTCGGGTCCTGGTCGGGCGACTTGATCATCGCCGGCTCGAGGGCGTCGAGCGGGACCACCCAGGGCGAGATCGAGGTCTGGAACGACTTGCCGAGGAACGGGCCGAGCGGCACGTACTCCCACGCCTGGATCGCCCGAGCGCTCCAGTCGTTGACGAGCACAACGCCGAACACATGATCACGAACTGAGCCGGCGGGCACCGATGTGCCGATCGCGGTGGACGAGCCGACGACGAAACCGACCTCGGCCTCGATGTCGAGCTTGGTCTCCGGCCCGTACGAAGGACGCGCGTCGCTCGGCGCCTTGCGCTGACCGCTCGGCCGGATGACGTCGGTGCCGGACACCACCACCGTGCCGGCGCGGCCGTGGTAGCCGATCGGCAGGTGCTTCCAGTTCGGGGTGAGCGGCTCGCTGTCGGGACGGAAGATCCGTCCGATGTTCTGAGCGTGGTGGTGGGAGGAGTAGAAGTCGACGTAGTCGGCCACCTCGAAGGGCAGGTGCAGCACGACCTCGTCGAGTGGCAGCAGCATCGGCTCGACGACCTCGCGAGAGGCGGGGTCGCTCAGCAGCCGACCCAGGTTCGCCCGAACGGACTGCCACGCGGGGCGACCAGCGGCCAGGAACGGGTTGAGCGTCTCGCCCTCGAACCAGCCCGAGCCGGTGCCGGCGACAGCGCGTACCGGCAGGACGTGCGCGCCGATCGCCACTACCGGCTGGGGTTCGAGGCCCGCCGCGGCGTGCGAGGCGATGCCGTAGGGCAGGTTCGGCAGGCCGAACAGCGACCCGTTCGCGCCCGGCACCCACGAGGAGGCGCTCATCTCGACGCCGTCCCCGGGACCAGGCCGATGGTGACCAGGTCATCGATCGGCTCCCGGATGCTGCACGTGCCGACCGATCGCAACCAGCTCCGGATCTGCGCGGCGCGATCGGTGCTCAGTCGCCGCGCGCGGTCGGCCACCGCCTGGGCGTCTCGGTCGGCGAGCTCGACCGCGACGAGCGCCCGATCCCCTCCAGCCAGCGCGACCGAGACCGCCAGCAGGAGGTTGACGAAGCCGTGCTGCTCGAAGCCGGTCTCGGCAGCGGTGTTGCGGACTGCCTTGTGCAGGCCGGCAGTGAGCTTGAAGGCGATCTCGCGGTCGAGGCAGGAGACCACGAATTCGGCGATCTCGTCCTCGGTCGGGTACGCGCTCGGGTCCGCGCCGCCGGTCCGGAGCTTGGCGGCGAGGTCGTACTCGGCCAGCACGTCGAGAGCGGCACCGGCTGACTCGCTGCGCGGCACCTCGACGAAGATCGTCGAGTGGTCCGGCGGGACGGCGTCGAGCACCGCCGCGGCGGCACGCCGAGCCGCCGCGCCCAGGTCGGGCTCGGCCCGCAGCGGGACCTCCAGGCCGCGGAGCTCGAGCCGGTCGTCGCCGGCCACCACCGCCACCGCGCCGGCCACGCCACCGGTGCCGGTGTCGACGACGACGACGAGGTCCAGGCTCGTCTCGTCGTCGAGCGCGTCCCGCAGCTCGTCGAGGCGGGACGCGGGGCACAGGAACGGGCCGACCAGGTCGGCGTCCGGGCTGCCGCGGTAGCCCAGATGGGCCGGTACGGCCCGAATCATCGCGGCGTTGCCGGGTGGGAACAGGGCCGCATCGTCGAAGAGCCCGACGAACAGGTGCCGGGCCGCGAACGGTCCCGCGGCGGCGGTTGACATGGCGGCGACAGTAGCGGATCGTCCGAAGTCGTACCCCGCTCATAGGACAGTGATGTCCGGTAGTCGGACGTACGTGAAACATCAGATGGACCGGGTGATTGATCGGGAGAGGACTGGCGATGGCCTACTACCGCGTGGTCGGCGAGGTCCCGCACAAGCGGCACACGCAGTTCCGCAAGCCCGACGGCAGCCTCTACGCCGAGGAGCTCATGGGCGTGGAGGGCTTCTCCAGCGACGCATCGCTGCTCTACCACCGGAACATCCCCACCGCGATCGTCGCCAGCGAGATCTTCGACGCACCGGTGTTCGCGCGTCAGGCGAACCACCCGCTCAAGCCGCGTCACTTCAAGACCCACAAGCTCGCCGGCGAGGACACCGATCCAGTGCTCGGCCGACAGCACCTCATGGTCAACAACGACGTCCGCCTGTCCTACTCGGTGGCGACGACCCAGTCGCCGCTCTACCGCAACGCAGTCGGTGACGAGTGCGTGTACGTCGAAGCCGGCAGCGCGCGTTTCGAGTCGGTGTTCGGGGTCATCGAGGTGGGTCGCGGCGACTACGTCGTCGTCCCGACCTCGACGACGCACCGCTGGGTGCCGACCGGTGACGAGCCGCTCCGGACGCTGGTGACCGAGGCGTCCGGGCACATCGGTCCTCCGCGGCGCTACCTGTCCGCGAAGGGGCAGTTCCTCGAGCACGCTCCGTACTGTGAGCGCGACCTCCGCGGACCGGGTGAGCCGTTCCTCGTCGGCACCGACGAGGCCGGCCAGGACACCGAGGTGCTCGTGCAGCACCGCCAGGGCTGGACCAAGCTGACCTACGCGCACCACCCGTTCGACGTCGTGGGCTGGGACGGCTGCCTCTACCCCTACGCGTTCAACATCGCCGACTTCGAGCCGATCACCGGGCGCATCCACCAGCCGCCGCCGGTGCACCAGACGTTCGAGGGCCCGAACTTCGTGATCTGCTCGTTCGTGCCGCGCAAGTTCGACTACCACCCGCAGGGCATCCCGGCGCCGTACAACCACGCGAACGTCGACAGCGACGAGATGATCTTCTACTGCGGCGGTGACTTCATGAGCCGCAAGGGCGCCGGCATCGAGCTCGGCTCGATCTCGCTGCACCCCTCTGGCTTCACCCATGGCCCGCAGCCCGGGTCGGTCGAGGCGTCGATCGGGAAGGAGGCGACGGCGGAGCTCGCCGTCATGGTCGACACGTTCCGCCCGCTCGACCTCTGCGGCCCGGCGCTGGCGTGCGAGGACACCTCCTACGCCTGGACCTGGTCCCGGCGCGAGCTGCGCCACGACGCCGGCCCGGAGTCGATCGCCTGAGGGCAGCCGCGGTGGCCTTCAACGCCGGTCGGATCGCTGACGGAGGACGAGGACGTAGGCGAGGAAGATCACCAGGCCGCTGGAGAGCACGGAGCCGACCAGGTCGCTGGGGTGGTGCATGCCGCGGTAGAGCCGCGACGCGGCAACCAGCACCGGGACCAGCAGCAGCAGTACGGCGACGATGACCTTGATCCACCGCGTACGGATGCGGCGCACCGCAACCACGGCCAGCGTGGCGTACAGCGCGAGGGCCGCGCCGGTGTGGCCGGAGGGAAAGCTCGAGGTCGCCGGCGCCTCGTCGAGCCTCGGCACCTCTGGCCGCGGCCGGTCGACGAGCATCGTCGTGGTGAGGAAGACCGCCCAGTGCCCGATGACCGCGGCCGCGAGGAACAGGCTCTCCCGCCACCGGTGCACCACCCATCGCAGGAGCAGCCCGAGCACGAGCGCTGCGGGCGCGACCAGAGACGTGTCACCGGCGAAGCTCACCACCTCGCTGATCCCGTCCCAGGTCGGCGTCCGGCCGCCGACGAAGTCGCGGTTGACCTCGTCCTCGGACTCGAGCAGCGGGAGGTCGCTCCCGTACGAGGTGACCGCAAGCC
>JACCYY010000222.1 GCA_013696235.1 Sporichthyaceae bacterium
GATCCGCACCACCACCGGGGCGTTGCACGGCCGCATCCTCGGCGTCGGCGGCTACCGCCCGGCGCGCGTTGTCACCAACGCCGAGATCGTCGCCAACATCGATTCGTCCGACGAGTGGATCCGCTCCCGATCAGGCATCGAGAGCCGACGCTGGGCGGGTGACGGCGAGTCCGTCGCCGACATGTCAGTCGCCGCCGCCGGCAAGGCGCTCGCCGCGGCCGGCATCGACGCCGACCAGATTGGCACCACGATCATCTCGACGGTCTCCCACCCCTTGCAGACGCCGTCCGTCGCGGTCGAGATCACCGACCGCCTCGGTGCGACAGGTTCGGCGGCGTTCGACATCTCGGCTGCCTGCGCCGGCTTCTGCCACGCCGTCGCGATCGGCAACGACCTGGTCCGCGGCGGCTCGGCCGAGTACGTGCTCGCCGTCGGTGTCGAGCGGCTCTCGGACTTCACCGACCCGTACGACCGGGGCTCGGCGTTCATCTTCGCCGACGGCGCCGGTGCGGTCGTGATCGGACCGTCCGACGTGCCGGCGATCGGGCCGGTCGTGTGGGGTGCCGACGGATCACAGCGCGCGGTGATCGAGCAGCAGCCGTCGTGGCTGCACCCGTCCGTTGCCGACGACAAGGTCAAGCCGTACTTCCGCATGGAAGGCCAGAAGGTCTTTCGCTGGGCGGTCTACGAGATGGCGAAGGTCGCGCAACGGGCTCTCGACGCCGCTGGTGTCGCTGCCGCCGATCTCGACGCCTTCATCCCGCACCAGGCCAACATCCGGATCGTCGACGCGATGGTGCGAGCGCTCAAGCTGCCCGATCATGTCCCGGTGGCCCGCGACATCGTCGACTCCGGCAACACGTCGGCGGCTTCCGTGCCGCTGGCGATGGAGCGCATGCTCGAGTCCGGCCAGGTGACCAGCGGCGGCACCGCGCTGCTCATCGGGTTCGGTGCCGGCCTCGTCTACGCCGCCCAGGTCGTGACGCTGCCGTGACACCGAGTGTCGACCCCGGATGAGCGCCGCTGATACCTGCAACGAACCCGACCCACGACAGGATGGATCAACAATGGCCAGCGAGCAGGAAGTCCAGGACGGTCTCGCCGACATCGTCAACGAGATCGCCGGCGTCCCCCAGGAGGACGTCACCCCGGGCAAATCGTTCACCGACGACCTTGACATCGACTCGCTCTCCATGGTGGAGATCGTCCAGGCCTGCGAGGACAAGTTCGGCGTCTCCATCCCCGACGACCAGGTCAAGAACCTCAAGACCGTCGGTGACGCGATCTCCTACATCGCGAACGCCTGACGACGGCCGACCGCGAAAAGACCCTGATGACCTCGATCGTCGTCACCGGCCTCGGCGCGATTACTCCGATCGGAGGAGACGCCGCCGCGACCTGGGCCGCCATGCTGGCCGGCACGTCGGGCGCCGCCGTGCTCAACGAGACGTGGGCAGCCGATCTGCCCGTACGGATCGCCGCGCCCGCCGCCGTCGACCCGAGCGACGTCCTCGACCGGGTCGAGGCCCGGCGGATGGACCGGTGCGGGCAGTTCGCGTTGATCGCCGCGCGCGAGGCATGGGCGCACACCGGCTCTCCCGACGTCGACAAGACCCGGCTCGGTGTGGTGGTCGCGTCAGGCATCGGTGGGCTGATCACCACGCTCTCTGCCTACGACACGCTCCGCGACAAGGGCCCGCGGAGGGTCTCGCCGCTGGCGATCCCGATGCTCATGCCCAACAGCGCCGCCGGCTACGTCGGGATCGAGCTCGGTGCACGTGCCGGCGTCCACACCCCGGTGAGCGCCTGTGCCTCCGGCACGGAGGCGATCGCGTACGGCACGGACATGATCCGGACCGGCCGCGCCGACATCGTGCTGGCGGGCGGGACCGAGGCGGCGATCCACGCGCTCCCGCTCGCCGCGTTTGCCGCGATGAAGGCGCTCTCCTCCCGCAACGACGACCCGAGCGCCGCCTCGCGGCCGTGGGACGTCGACCGCGACGGGTTCCTGCTCGGCGAGGGTGCCGCGATCCTCGTGCTGGAGTCCGCTGAGCACGCCGCCGGGCGCGGCGCCACCGCGTACGCCGAGATCCTCGGTGCTGGGATGTCCTCCGACGCCCACCACATCGCCCAGCCAGACCCGGTCGGCACCGGCGCGGCGACCGCGATGCGGCTGGCGGTCGAGAACGCCGGCCTCGGACTCGGCGACATCGCGCACGTCAATGCGCACGCGACCTCGACCCCGTTGGGCGACATCGGGGAGGCGCAGGCCATCCGGACGGTGTTCGGCTCGACTGCCGACGACATGTGCCTGACCGGGTCGAAGTCGATGATCGGCCATTTGCTCGGTGCTGCCGGCGCCGTCGAAGCACTCGCCGTGGTGCTCACCCTCCACGAGCGCCTGGTGCCGCCGACGATCAACGTCGACAACCTGGACCCGGCCATCGACCTCGACATCGTCACCGACGGTCCGCGGAAGCTGCCGGGCGGCGACCTGGCCGCCCTGAACAATTCCTTCGGCTTCGGTGGCCACAACATCGCGCTGGTGATCCGCAGCACATGACCGCGCCCGCCACCACCAAGCTGCCGCGCGCCGAGGACCCGCGCAACCCGGTCAACCGGATGGCAGCGTTCCTCGACGACGACACGCTCGAGCTGATCACGCCGGACGACGACAGCGGGATGGTCGCCGCCGTCGGCCGGGTCGAGGGAACACCGGTCGTGGTGTTCGCCTCGGACCCGACGATCATGGGTGGGGCCATGGGCGACCAGGGCTGCCGCGTCGTCGTGGCAGCCTACGAGCGCGCTCTTGCCGACGGTGTCCCGGTCGTCGGGCTCTGGCACTCCGGTGGGGCGAGACTCGCCGAGGGAGTGCTCAGCCTGCACGCAGTCGGCCTGATCTTCGCGATCATGACGCGAGCGTCGGGCCAGGTCCCGCAGATCTCGGTCGTGCTCGGGCCGGCGGCGGGCGGCGCGGCCTACGGCCCGGCGCTGACCGACATCGTGATCCTCGGCCCGGCCGGCCGCGTCTTCGTCACCGGCCCGGAGGTCGTGCGTTCGGTCACCGGGGAGAACGTCGACGCGTTGCGCCTCGGCGGGCCCGAACCGCACGGGCGACGCTCCGGCGTCGTCCACATCACGACCGACAGCGAGGATGCCGCGCTGGGCAAGGCGCGCCGGCTGGCGTCGCTGCTGGGTGCACAGCGCAGGCTCGACCCGATGTCCGTGGTCGACACCGACCTCGGCGGGCTGCTCCCGGAATCGCCCAAGCGCGCCTACGACGTCCACCCGCTGGTCGAACGGGTCCTCGACGAGCCCGGGGTCGAGCTGCACCAGCGCTGGGCGCCCAACATCGTGACCACCCTCGGCCGCCTGGGCGGACGGACCGTCGGCGTGATCGCGAACAACCCGCTGCGCCTGGGCGGCTGCCTGGACTCGTCCTCGGCGGAGAAGGCGGCTCGCTTCGTCCGCATGTGCGACGCGTTCGGCGTACCGCTGGTCGTCGTCGTCGACGTCCCCGGCTACCTGCCCGGGGTCGGCCAGGAGTGGGACGGGGTCGTCCGCCGGGGCGCGAAGCTGTTGCACGCCTTCGCCGAGGCGACGGTGCCGCGGGTAACGCTGGTGACTCGCAAGGCTTATGGCGGCGCCTACATCGCGATGAACTCGCGCTCGCTCGGCGCCACCCGCGTCCTCGCCTGGCCGACCGCGGAGGTAGCCGTCATGGGCGCGGTAGCCGCCGTCCGGATCCTGCACCGACGACGGCTCGCCGAGGTCTCCGAGGACGTCCGGCCCCAGGTCGAGCAGGAGCTCGCTGCCGAGCACGAGCGCATCGCCGGCGGCCTGTCCCGGGCGATCGAGATCGGCGTCGTGGACGAGATCATCGACCCGGCGGGCACCCGGTCGGCGCTGGCGCACGCGATCGCGGCCGCCACTGCCTCAGATCAGCCGCCGGTGCGCGGGTCGCACGGCAACATCCCGCTCTGACGGGACGCTGGTTCTACACAACCTGGTGCAGCCAGCGAACGGGCGCGCCGTCGCCGGCGTACCTGAAGGGTTCGAGCTCGGCGTCCCAGGCCTTGCCGAGGAGCTTGTCGATCTCGGCCTCGAGCGACGCCTCGCCGATCGCGGCGGCGGCGACCGCTGCGCGGAGGCGGTCCTCGGGGATCATGATGTCGCCGTGGACGCCGGTCACGGCGTGGAAAATGCCGAGCTCGGCCGTCGAGGAGTAACGCTCGCCCTCGTGGCCCGGGGTCGGCTCCTCGGTCACCTCGTACCTCAGCAGGTGCCACCCGCGCAGCGCCGACGCGAGCTGCGAGGCGGTGCCCGGTTCGGCCTGCCAGGAGAGCTCGGCCCGCCAGGCGGCAGGTGCCGCGGGCTGGCTCGTCCAGTGCAGGCTGACGGCAGCACCGAGCACACCAGCGACCGCCCACTCGACGTGCGGGCACAGCGCTGACGGGGCTGAGTGGA
>JACCYY010000137.1 GCA_013696235.1 Sporichthyaceae bacterium
GTACGACGCGATCGTGCCTGACCTCCTGGCTGGCCACACCACACTCGTCGTCGCGCACGGCAACTCGCTTCGCGCGCTGGTCAAGCACCTCGACGGCATGGCCGAGGACGACGTCGTCAACCTCAACATCCCCACCGGCATCCCACTCGCCTACGAGCTCGGGCCTGACCTCCGCCCGATCGTGACCGGCGGGCGTTACCTTGATCCAGACGCGGCGGCCGCTGCGATCACCGCGGTCGCGAACCAGGGCCGCTGAACCCAGCCGCTGCCGACGGTCGGGAGCCGCACCGCAGGGCCGGCGGCCGGTCGCCGGAACGAGAGGTCGGGGAGCCGATGGCACCGCAGGCCACGATGCGAGAACGACTGCGCCGGGTGAACGAGGCGCGTGAGGCGCTGCGCCAGCGGGTGCGCGAAGCCCGCGAAGGGATCGACGAGATCGACGAGTCCTCAGCCGGGATGGCCGGTGACCCCGGCGGGTCGAGGAGCGTCGACGACCGCATCCCCCAGCCGGTCCGCGGGCTCGCGGCATGGTCGTGGCGCTTCCTCATCTTCGCGGCGGCCGTGGTCGTGCTCGCGTACGCGCTGTGGCAGGTGCGGCTGATCGTCTTCCCGGTCATCGCGGCCCTCCTGCTGACGGCGCTGCTCTACCCGGCGGTCAACCGGTTGCGGGGCTGGGGGGTGCCGCGCGCACTGGCCGCGGCCATCGTGTTCGTCGGTGGCCTGGTGGTCCTGGTGGGTGTCTTCACGCTGCTGAGCAGGCTGCTCGCCGATCAGTTCGGCGACATCACCGTGAACCTCCAGGACGGCATCGACGAGGTGCGTTCCTGGCTGGCCAACGGCCCGCTGGACCTCAGCCAGAACCAGATCGACCAGACCCTCGATGACATCACCCAGTCCGTCTCGGACAATCGCGACGTCCTCGCCGGTGGGGCGATCGCCACGGCGACCGTGGCGCTGGAGATCCTCACCGGAACGCTGCTCGCGCTGTTCACCACGTACTTCTTCCTGTACGACGGCGAGCGGATCTGGGGGTGGTGCACCACCCTCTTCCCGAAGTCCGCGGAGCGTCCGGTGGCCGAGGCCGGCCGGCGCGCCTGGCGGGTGCTCACCTCGTACGTGCGTGCAACCATCTTCATCGCCGCGGTGGACGCGGTCGGCATCGGGCTGGTACTGCTGTTCGTCGGCATCCCGCTCGCGGTACCGCTCGCCGTGCTGGTGTTCTTCGGCGCCTTCGTGCCGATCGTCGGTGCGACCGTCACGGGGGCGGTTGCCGTCCTGGTCGCGCTGGTCACGAACGGTACGGTCGACGCGTTGATCGTGCTGGCCGGGGTGATCGCGGTCCAACAGCTCGAGGGCCACATCCTGCAGCCGCTGATCATGGGCCGGTTCGTCCGGATCCACCCGCTGGCGGTGGTGCTCTCCGTCGGTGTCGGCGCGCTGGTCGCCGGAATCTGGGGCGCGGTGATCGCGGTCCCGCTCGCAGCGGTGGCCAACGCGGTGATGCGGTACTTCGCCTCGCTGCACCGCTCACCGGGCGAGGACCCGGCCGAGCGAGTTCCGCACGAGTCGGCCTACACGTCGATCAGCGACACCGTCGGGACGCGCGAGCCGTCCCCCGCGTCCGACGACGCCCCCGATCCCGGCAGTCCGCCTCGCCCCTGATGACGGAGCTGCCCGGGCTGGTGCTAGCGCAGCGAGCTGGAGTGCGCCGGGCGGGTGCCGTTGACCAGGTAGTAGACCCGCCGCGCCGCCTTGACCGAGTGATCGGCGTACCGCTCGTAGTACCGGCTGGCCAGCGTGACGTCGATCGCGGCCTCGATCCCATGGCTCCAGCTCACGCTGGCCATGGTCGCGAAGTGCTTGCGGTGCAGCTGGTCCATCTCGTCGTCGTCGTGGTCGAGATCCTGCGCGCCGTCGGGATCGTGCTCGGCGATGACCGTACGGAGCTTCTCGGTGAGTCGTTGGGCGATCGTGCCCATCGTGGCGAAGTCGACGCGCAGCGGGTCCGGGATGGTCGCGGCCGGGTAGCGCAGCCGGGTGAGCTTCGCGATGTGCAGCGCGAGGTCGCCCATGCGTTCGACGTCCTCGGCCATGCGCAGTGCGGCCACGATGATGCGCAGCTCGGTGGCGACCGGCTGCTGGCGGGCGAGGAGCTCGA
>JACCYY010000306.1 GCA_013696235.1 Sporichthyaceae bacterium
GCACGGGCCAGCGCGTCGGCGGCGGCGAGCGCAGCCAGGTCGGCGGCGGTCATCGCCTGGTGGCGGGCCGTGATCGCCCCACCCACGGCGGCCGCCCCGAGCGCGAGGGTGGTCAGAACCGCGAGCACCACGATGGCGTAGGTCGTCCCGCTGCCACGGTCTGACGCCCGCTCGCCCGCCGCCGTCACGGATCCTCACCCCAGCCGGGGGCGTCGACGTCGCGCCGCGGAGCCTGATCCGTGCCGAACGGCTCGGGCGCACCGGCGCCGATGCGCCCGGGGCCACCGACGGCGTCCTCGGCCGCTGCGTACGCGACGGCGTCGACCATGACCGACGGCAGCACGGGGATCCCGCCAGGCGGCCGGACCTGGACCCGGACCTCGACCCGCACCTCGTCACCGCTGCGGCTGATCAGCGCCGCGGCGCCGGCCGGGGCGATCTGCTCGGCCACGGCCGCGGCCTGAGCGGCGCTCTCCCCGCGGGCGGCTGCCCGGGCGCCGGCCCGCGCTGCGTCCACCACGCGCAGCTGAGCGGTGACCACCACGAGGATCCAGACCAGAATCATCAGCAGCACGAGCAGGCTGGGGATCGCGATGGCGGTTTCGGCCGTCACCGCGCCATGGTCGGGTCGTGGGCGGACGAGTCCACCGTGCCTGGAACCCGTTCTCGCCCCGTACCCGCTCCGGTCACCGGAGCGGGCAGGGCGACGGGCGAGGGTCACCCGAACACCGAGGTGATGGCCCGCTCGATCAGGTCGCGGATGAGACCTCCGACGGCCTCGCTGGTGAGCACCCGGTAGAGGACGGTGCCGAAGCCGCAGGCCGCGACTGTGCCGACCGCGTACTCGGCTGTGGTCATCCCGTCGTCGTCGCGACGGAGCCCGGCCAGACGTGCAGTGAGCGAGTGCATGGGTACCTCCCTGAGCCTTGCCGACGTACCGGTCGGCGCGGAGCCGGGCTGAGTGCGCCGGCTCACCCAGGTTGGCCGGAGGAAACCGGCGTCGGACACCTCGGCGCCGAGGTGGGGACGACGGGCCGGTTCACCGCGCTGTGGACGGACCCGTGGTCGCTGTCCGCGCGGTGCACCGTCACCGGATGGTGGTCAAGATCGTGGTGGCGACGCCGATCACCACCGGCACGACGCCGATCAGCAGGAACGCGGGCAGGAAGCACAAGCCGAGCGGCGCGGCGGCGTGGACGCCGACCGCGCGAGCCCGGCGATCGACCTCGAAGCGCTGCTGGGACCGCAGGTCCGCCGCCAGCCGGTCCAGCGCATCGGCAAGCGGTGCGCCTGTCTCCAGCGCCCTTGCCACCGTGCGGGCGAGCGGGGCGAGCCCGCTGCCGGTCGGGATCGACCGCCAGGTCGCGCCAAGATCTCCACCGAGCCGGGTGAGCGCCGCGACCCGGCGAAGCTGCAGCGCCAGCGGTCCGCCGATCGCCGCGGCGACCAGCTCGATCGCGGACACCGGCGAGGCCCCGGCGCTCAGCGCGCCAGCGAGCAGGTGTGCGGCGACCGGAAGGTCGCGGGCGATCTGCTCACGCTGGGCGACCACGGCCCGTGGCTCCAGCCGCTGCAGTACCCGATACGTGATCAGTCCGGCCAGCAGGGCCAAGACGACTCCGATCGGCCCCTCGACGAGCACGAGCGTGCCGGCCGCGGCGGCACCCGCCGCGAGCCAGCGGCCATGGACCCCCGCGTCCGCGGCGGCCGTCACGCTGATGTGCTGGACGGCGAGCCTCCGACCGGAAGTGAGCCGGGAGAGTCGCCGTGGCCCATGGTCGGGCGCGGTCAGGACGACGATCGCCGCCGCCACAGCCAGTGCGGTGAACAGCGTGGCGCCGCCAGCCGGCAGCCCGGGCGTCACACCCGCTTCTCCACGCTGCGGGCAAGACGTTCGGTCCACCAGAGCCCGAGCGAGGCCAGGGCCGCGCCCAGCGCCAGGCAGACCAGGCCGTACGGCGTCCTGAGCAGCACGTGCAGCGGGTCTGCACCCATGCTCGAACCCAGGAGGATCCCGAGCACCGGGAGGACTGCAAGCAGGCGGGCGCTCGCCCTGGCGCCAGCGAGCTGGGCCCCCACCTCCCGACGGAGCGCCTCGTCGTCGCGGAGCCAGTCAGCGATCCGCTCACAGCCGTCGGCGAGGCCGGCGCCGGCATGCTGGGACACCGACCAGACGGCGGCAACCCTGGCCAGCCCGCCCGACCCGTTGCGCACGGAAGCCGCTACGAGGGCGGCGCTGACGTCGCCGCCGAGGCGCGCGACCCGGGCCGCCTCGTCGCACACACCCGGCACGGCGGTGGCCGCTCGCTGGATCGAGTCGCTCGGCATGGCGCCAGCCCGGAGCTCGGCGGCGAGCGCAGTGCAGAACTCGACGGTGGCAGCGCGGCGCGCGACCACGCGACGTCGGTGCTGCCAGCGCGAGACAATCGACTGGACCTGGCGGGCACCGGGCGCCTGACGGCGCGCCACCGGGTCGCCGGCCAGGTGGACGCCGCGGACCGCAAGGGCACCACCAGCCGACCGCACGGCGACCGCCGCGGCGGCCGCGGCAAGCGCGGCCGCGACCAGGAGGCTCATCACCTCGGGCCGACCGTGTCGTCGGTCCGACGGTGGCCCCTGGCCAGCCGGGCCCGCAGCAGCGGCTCGCCGGCGCCCAGCGCGACGCGGTCACCCTCGAGAACGAGCGCCGGCTCCGCCACGACGAGGCCGTCGCCGCCACGAACGAGCACGCAGACCTCGCGAACCGTCCGGCGGCCGGTGAGGTCGCGCTCGAGATGGATCACTGCGTCGAGGCCGGCGGCGAGCTGGCTGTGCAGCGCGTCTCGGCGCAGGCCGGCCGCCAGCCCGAGCGCCTCCAGGCGGGCCGGCACGTCAGCGGCGGAGTTCGCGTGGACGGTGCCGCAGCCACCCTCATGACCGGTGTTGAGCGCCGCGAGCAGGTCGGCCACCTCCGCACCGCGCACCTCACCGACGACGAGCCGGTCCGGACGCATCCGGAGGGCCTGCCGGACGAGGTCGCGCAGCGTGATCTCGCCGACGCCCTCGACGTTCGGCGGCCGGGCTTCGAGCCGGACGACGTGGCGGTGGTCCGGACGCAGCTCACCGGAGTCCTCGACAAGAAGGAGCCGCTCGTCGGGTGAAGCCAACGAGAGCAGGCACGACAGCAGCGTCGTCTTGCCCGAGCCCGTGCCGCCGCTCACCACGAACGCGAGCCGGGCTTCCACGATGGCCTGCAGCCACAAGGCGCCGCGTTCGGACACCGAGCCAGCCTCGACGAGGTCCTCGAGGGAGAAGTCGCGACGGGACGGGATCCGAAGCGACAGGCAGGTTCCACCGGGTGACACGGGGGGAAGGACCGCGTGCAGGCGAGTGCCGTCGCGCAGGCGCACGTCGACGTACGGGTTCGCGTCGTCCAGACGCCGTCCGGCCGTGGTGGCGAGACGGACCGCGAGGCGACGCACCTCCGCCTCGCCGGCGAACCGGACGCGCGTACGGGTCAAACCGGCACCGGTGTCGACCCATACCTGGCTGGCGCCGTTCACCAGCACGTCGGTCACGCCGGGCAGCCGCAGCAACGGCTCGAGCACGCCGGTCCCGGCCAGCTCGGACCGAAGCACGGTCACCACCGCGAGGACCTCCGCCTGGCCCAGCACGCGCTGCTCACCGCGAAGGGCGGCGGCGACCCGGGCCGGCGTGGGATCTGATCCCTCGGCGACGAGCGTCGCCCGAACCCGGTCGACCAGCGAGCTGTCGACGAGCGAGCGATCGACCTCGGCCGCCGCCCCGGCGCTCATGCCGCATGCCGCCGGACCAGCTCGTCGACGACGCCGCCGCACAACCGGGCCAGCGGACCTCGGGGTCGTCGACCAGGTGGCTCACCGCGCTCTGATGCACCGGCCAGGCCCGGCTCGGACCGGAGGAAGCCAGCGAGGGGGAGCGCGAGCGCCTCGGCCACCGCCTCGCCGGTCAGTCCCGACGGCGCCGGTCCACGGACGACGAGGCGGACATCGACAGCGACTGCGCACACCGAGGCGCACACCCGCGCGGCTGCAGCCGTCGCGCGGACCTCGGCCGGGACGACCACGAGCGTGAGCGCCGCGCAGGCCAGCGCCTCCCGGGACGCGGCATCGAGCGACCGCGGGAGGTCGACCACGACGACGTCGCAGCTCCGCCGGCAGGCCTGCAGCACGGCAGCCATCGCTGCCGGTTCGACCTCGAGGGTCTCGCCACGGTCCCAGGACAAGACCGTAAGCTCGCCGACCTGGGGTAGGCCCGCGGCCAGCGCCGCGGCGCTGACGCGGCCGCGCGTCGTCGCCAGCTGCGGCCACCGCATCCCGGTGACCTCCTCGCCACCGAGCAGCAGATCGATCCCGCCACCGAGCGGGTCGCCGTCTACGAGCATCGTGCGCCAACCCCGGCCGTTCGCGACGGTCGCCAGCGCGGCTGCGAGCGTCGACGACCCGGCCCCGCCGCGGCCGCCGACCGTGCACACGACCGGGGCGTCCGGTCCCGCCCGCTCTGCGCAGTCAGCGAGTCGTCCGACCAGCCAATGCTCCTCCTCGGGCAGGAACACGACCTGGCCTGCGCCGATCCGTACCGCCACCTCCCACACGCCCGCGTCGTCGAGATCGAGCCCGACCAGGACGACGTCCTCGCGGCGGGGGAGCCGCGCGCGCTCGAGGTCGCCGGCAAGGTCGCTGCCGAGGACCACCAACGGCGCGGTCGACCAGCTGGCCCGGACCGCGCCGACGTCCGGGACGACCTCGACCTCGGCTGACGCGGCCGCGGCGAGCCGCAGGACATCGTCGAGCAGGTTTTCGTCTGCGGTGATCAGGAGCGCTCGGGATGGCCGATGCAGATCGGTGGACCCGGTCCCGGAGCGCGCAGCAGCCGGGTCGGACGGGCCCGCCATCAGCCGCAGCCGACCAGCACGTGCGCTGCGCTCGCCGCTCGCTCGCCGCCGTCGACTCCCCGGAGGTGCGCTCCCCCGACCGACACCCGCCATGAACGACCTCCCGACCGATCGGGCCGACGACGTCGGGCCCCGGCCCGCAAGGCTGGTCGATCGGGCCGTCCAGGTGTGCCGCCGAGGCCGGGCTGTGGAGGAAGTCGCCCTCGTCGCGGCCTGTGGACGGCCGGCCGACGGCGACGACCCCGCCCGGGGGCTGGCGGGGGCCGTCGAGCGACCGGGCCGGGGGGCTGGTGCCGGTCGCGCTCGGGGGCGAGCCGCTGCGCCTAGCCTCTACCCGTCCGCGTCGTCACGCAAAGCATTCGACGGGCTCCCTCTTCGCCGACTCGGTCACTCTGCGTACATGCTCTGGGCGGGGCGCACCAGCGCGCGATCCTCGGCCCGAGCAACCAGCTGGTCCGGAGCGGCCGCACCTATCCTGATTCTGTGGAACCGCCCGGGCTGACGCGTCCAGCCGCGTTCTTCGACCTCGACAAGACCATCATCGCCAGGTCGAGCACGCTTGCGTTCAGCCGCTCGTTC
>JACCYY010000308.1 GCA_013696235.1 Sporichthyaceae bacterium
CCCAGGCCTGGGGCATGTCGCGCTCCTCGCCCGATCCCGCGTACGGATCACCCGGGGCCGGGCGCAGATCGCGGGCGAGGTAGCAGCGCAGCGCCTCCGAGGAGCTGCCGGGCGAGTTGTAGACGTCGTAGAGGACGTGCCAGGTGCCGGCCACCTGGTGCGCCTCCTCGAGCAGCTCGCGCTTGGCCGCGACCAGCGGGTGCTCGTCCTCGACGTCGAGCAGCCCGGCCGGTGCCTCCCAGAGATAGCTGCGCACCGGGTGGCGGTACTGCTGCACCAGCAGGACCCGGTCGTCGGCGTCCAGCCCGATGATCGCGACCGCGCCCGGGTGGGAGATGTACTCGCGCACGACGGACTCGGCGTCCGGCCCGTCGCCGAGCGGTACCACGTCGCGCTGCACGTCCCAGACCCGACCGCGGTAGACGGTCTCGCTCTCGGCCGGCTCGTGCTCGCGACGCTGGTCGGAGAGGTCGAGCCGGCCGCCCTGATCGGCCTCGTCGTGGCTCACTGGTGCGCGGCGACGCCGGTGGTCTCCACGTGCAGCGGCTCAGCGGCGTCGGCGGGGATCGTGGCGGCGGCCCGCTCCGTCTGCCGCACCAGCGCAGCCGCGACCAGCCCGATGAACAACGGGTGCGGGCGGGTGGGTCGCGAGCGCAGCTCGGGGTGGGCCTGCGTGGCGACGAAGAACGGGTGCATCTCTTGCGGCAGCTCGACGAACTCGACCAGCCGTCCGTCGGGCGAGGTCCCGCTGATCCGCAAGCCCGCGTCCTCCAGTCGCGACCGGTAGTCGTTGTTCACCTCGTACCGGTGCCGGTGCCGCTCCTCGACGTACGGCTGGCCGTACAGGGAGCGCACGAGGCTGCCCTCGACCAGCTTCGCCGGGTACAGTCCGAGCCGCATCGTGCCGCCCATGTCGCGGTGGCCGGCCACGACGTCGCGCTGGTCGGCCATGGTGGCGATCACCGGGTCGGTCGTCGACTCGTCGAACTCGGCCGAGTGCGCGCCCGGGATGTGCGCGAGCTCGCGGGCGATGTCGATCACGGTGCACTGCAGGCCGAGGCACAAGCCGAGCAGCGGGACCAGGTGCTCGCGCGCGTACCGGCTCGCAGCGAGCTTGCCGTCGATCCCGCGCACGCCGAAGCCACCGGGGATGCAGATGGCGTCGACGTCGGTGAGCTGCTCCTGCGCGGACGCCGGGCTGGTCAGGTCGTCGGAGGCGACCCAGCGCAGGTTCACCCTCGCGTCATTGGCGAAACCGCCGGCACGCAGCGCTTCGGCCACCGAGAGGTACGCGTCAGGCAGGTCGACGTACTTGCCGACCAGCGCGATCGTGACCTCGTGCGCGGGCGCATGCACGCGGCGCAGGAGCTCGTCCCAGTCGGTCCAGTCGACGTCGCGGAACGGCAGGTCGAGACGGCGTACGACGTACGCGTCGAGGCCCTCGCTGTGGAGCACCTTCGGGATGTCGTAGATGCTCGGCGCGTCGGCGGCGGCGACCACGGCCTCCTCGTCCACGTCGCAGGCCATCGCGATCTTGCGCTTGACCGCCGCCGGGATCGGTCGGTCGGACCGGCACACGATCGCGTCGGGCAGGATGCCGATGCTGCGCAGCGCAGCCACCGAGTGCTGCGTCGGCTTCGTCTTCAGCTCACCGGACGGCCCGATGTAGGGCACCAGCGAGACGTGCAGGAAGAACACGTTGGAGCGGCCGATCTCGTGCCGGAGCTGGCGCACGGCCTCGAGGAACGGCTGCGACTCGATGTCGCCGACCGTGCCGCCGATCTCGGTGATCACCACGTCGACCTCGGGTCCGGCCATGCGCCGGATCCGAGCCTTGATCTCGTTGGTCACATGCGGGACGACCTGCACGGTGTCGCCGAGGTACTCCCCCCGCCGCTCCTTCGCGATCACGGCGGAGTAGATCTGGCCGGTCGTCACGTTCGCCGAGCCGTGGAGGTTCGTGTCCAGGAAGCGCTCGTAGTGGCCCACGTCGAGGTCGGTCTCGGCCCCGTCGTCGGTGACGAACACCTCGCCGTGCTGGAACGGGTTCATCGTGCCGGGATCGACGTTCAGGTACGGGTCGAGCTTCTGCATCGTGACCCGCAGGCCGCGTGCTCGGAGAAGCCGACCGAGGCTCGATGCAGTGAGGCCCTTGCCGAGTGACGAGGCCACGCCGCCGGTCACGAAGATGTGCCGGGTCGAACGCGGCGGGGCGAAACCGGACTGTGCGAACGACTGTGCCAACGCGGGACCCCCGTGGGTGCGACCAGATCACTGGGCTGTGTCGCTCACCGGGAAACCCCGGCGACCTCCACGGGATTCCAGCCTACCGCCGAGTCGGCCCCGACCTGCACGCCACACCGGGCATGGTCTGCGACCGGGACCAGCCGTGGGCCGCGAACTAGCCTGGACCCCATGCCGTGGACAGCTCGCCGCCGCCGCCTCGGCGTCCACGGCGCAGCCGTCCTGGTCGTTGCGACGCTCCTGGGCCTCGCCGGACCCGGAGCGACGGCCGCGTCCGACGAGCCGGTCGAGCCGGCACCTGCCGTCCCGGTCGAGCCGCCTTCCTCCGATGGCGTGCTGCAGCTGCCGGTCGTCGTCGCGGGCATCGGCGGGCTGGGCTGGGACGACGTGTCGCCGGTCCGGACCCCAGCTCTGTGGGCGCTT
>JACCYY010000316.1 GCA_013696235.1 Sporichthyaceae bacterium
TCGAGCACCTCGCCCTGGCCAACGGCTGCGAGCTCGTGGACGAGTCCGGCGAGATCGTGATCGCCAGCGACCAGTGCGTCGAGGCGTTCGAGTTCTACCAGGAGCTGATCGGGAACTTCTCGGTCGCCGGTACCCAGGACGTCGACACTGTCCGGGCCGGCTACTTCGCCGGCCAGGCCGCGATGGCGATCTGGTCGACGTTCCTGCTCGACGAGCTGGCCGGGCTGCGCAACGACGCCCTCCCGAGCTGCCCGGAGTGCGTGGACGACCCGGCGTTCCTGGCCGCCAACACCGGTGTGGTCGCTGCGCTGCAGGGCCCGTCCGGCGACGAGCCGGCCCAGTTCGGCGAGGTCTCGTCCTGGGCGATCACCGCGACCGCCGCGACCGAGCCGTCCCAGCAGTTCATCGAGTACATGCTCTCCGACGGCTACGTGGACTGGATCGCGATCGCCCCGGAGGGCAAGTTCCCGGTGCGCGCGGGTACGGCAGAGAACCCGACCGAGTACCTCGAGGCGTGGCAGGGGCTCGACGTCGGCGTCGACACGTCCGCACCGCTGTCCGACTTCTACCCGCAGGAGGTCATCGACATCCTGCAGAGCGGCGCGGACACGTTCTCCCGCTGGGGGATCACGCAGGGCCAAGGCGATCTGATCGGCGCCTCGCTCGGTGAGCTCCCGGTGCCGCAGGCGATCGGCGTGCTGACCAGCGGCGGCGCGGACGCGCAGGGGGCAGCCGACCAGGCCGCGGAGGCGCTCCGCGTCATCCAGGACTCCCTTCAGTGAGCGAGCGCGCCGACGTCAGCGGCGCACCTCCTCCGCCCCCGCCGACGACCGAGCCGATCCCTCAGCCGGTCCGGGGCGGCCGGGCCCGCGGCAACCTGGCCCGCAGCGAGGCGCGGGCCGGGCTCAGCCTGATCTCGCCGACGCTCGTGATCGTCGTGGTCATGGTCGTGCTCCCCATCATCTGGACGGTGTCGCTCGCGTTCCAGCAGATCCGGCTGCTCAACCTCAGCTCGGCCGGGATCTTCGGCAGCTACACGATCGACAACTTCCGCGGCATCTTCACCTCCGAGGGATTCTGGACGTCACTGTGGACGACCTTGATCTACTCGGTGCTCGGCACGGCCTCTGCGATCGGGTTGGGCCTGGTCGCCGCGCTCGCGCTTCGCAAGGCGTTCCGTGGCCGCACGTTCGTCCGCGCGGCGATGCTGCTCCCGTACGTCGCTCCAGTCGTCGCCGTCACGTACGCGTGGAGCACGATGCTCAGCCCGCAGTTCGGCGTCGTGAACTACTGGGGCCAGAGGCTCCTCGGCTGGGACGACCCGATCGCGTTCCTCAGCCAGGTCAGCGGCGAGGTGTCGATCCTCGGGCTCAGCTTCAGCGTGCCGACGGCCCTGCTGACGGTGATCGCGTTCGAGGCGTGGCGATCGTTCCCGTTCGCGTTCCTCTTCCTCACCGCCCGGCTGCAGGCCGCCCCGGCCACCCTCGAGGAGGCCGCCAAGGTGGACGGCGCCACGCTTACGCAACGCTTCCGCTACATCGTCCTGCCGCAGCTGCTGCCCACGATCGCCGTGCTGTCGGTGCTGCGTTTCATCTGGACGTTCAACAGCTTCGACGACATCTACCTCCTCACCGGCGGTGGCGCCGGCACCGAGGTGGTCAGCGTCCGGGTCTTCAACGCGCTCGTGTCGCGCGGTGACATCGGCGCCGCCGCCGCTCAGGCGCTCGTGCTCGCGGCGATCCTGGCGGTGCTGGTCGGGCTCTACCTGAAGCGATTCGCGACGAGGGAGGAGCAGGCGTGATGGCGACCCAGACCGATGTCGAGCGCCGGCGTCCGCCGACGGCCGATCCGGGACCGCCGCGCCGCACCTGGACTCGCGACGCGGTGGAGACGCGAGTCTTCGGCGTGCTCCGCTGGCTGGTGATCGCGTTCCTGCTCGTGATCTCGATCTTCCCGTTCTACTACAGCGTCCTGCTGTCGCTGCGGCCGCTGGACCAGGTCGTGCAGGACCCCGGTGCGCTCTGGGTCGGCCCGTCCGAGATCATCCTGGACAGCTACCGAAGCGTGCTGGCCAGTGCCGCCGAGGGCGGGCAGGGCTTCATCCAGTTCATGCGCAACAGCGCGGTCGTGGCGTTCGGAACGGTCGCCCTGACCCTTCTGGTCGCCATCCCCGGTGCGTACGCCGTGAGCCGCCTGCAGTTCTTCGGCCGCCGGCAGGTCAGCGGGCTGTTCCTCGCCGTGTACCTGTTCCCGAGCATCCTGCTGGCGGTCCCGCTGTTCGTGTTCTTCACGAGGATCGGGCTCCGCGGATCGCTGGTCGGCCTGTTGATCGTGTACGTGTCGCAGATCGTCGCGGTGTCGATCTACATGCTCCGGAACTACTTCGACACCATCCCGGTGAGCCTCGAGGAGGCGGCGGCGATCGACGGCGCCAGCCGGCTGGGAATCATGCGCCGGATCAGCCTGCCGCTCGCGTTGCCGGCGATCATGGCGAACGCGTTGTTCGTCTTCATGATCGCGTGGAACGAGTTCCTGTTCGCGCTGCTGTTCCTGATCGATGCACGCGACCGGTGGACCGTCTCGCTCGGGCTGTCGCAGCTCGCCGGCAGCATCGAGGTCCCGGCCACCGTCCTGATGGCGGGTTCGGTGATCGTGACGGTGCCGATCATCGTGATCTTCTTCGCCAGCGAGCGGCTGCTCACCGAGGGCCTGACCGCTGGAGCCGAGAAGGGCTGAGTGGTCGCCTGATCAGCGCGACCGACCGGGACCATCTCAGCGCGAACGGGGGCAATGATGACTGAGCGCTCCGCCGGCACGTCCCCGGCTGCCCAGTCCGCCGCCGGGCACCTGCTCCACCTCATCCGGACCGGTCAAGCCCGTACGCGGCGAGAGCTGCTGGACACCACCGGGCTCTCCCGCTCGACCGTCGCGGCCCGCCTCGACCGGCTGGTGTCTCTCGGCTACGTCCGCGAGGTCGGCGTCGAGAGCGGATCGCGCGGGCGCCCGTCGAACCTCCTCGCGTTCGACGAGACCCACGGCGTGGTCCTCGCCGCCGACCTGGGCGCGACGCACGCCCGGGCCGCGCTCTGCGATCTGGCCGGGCGCACGCTCGGCGAGGTGGCTCAGCAGCTGCGGATCAGCAACGGTCCGAGCGCCGTCCTGGGCTGGCTCGAGACCCAGTGGCGTGGCCTGGTCGACGAGACCGGGTTCGGCCGGGACCGGGTCGTCGGCCTGGGAGTCGGCGTCCCCGGACCGGTGGACTTCAACGCCGGCCGCCCGATCCGGCCGACGATCATGCCGGGGTGGCACGACTACCCCGTACGTGAGCGGCTCGAGCAGGCGTTCGGTGTCGCCGGCTTCGTGGAG
>JACCYY010000320.1 GCA_013696235.1 Sporichthyaceae bacterium
TCCCTTCCTCGGTCGGCAGGCTGGGAAGAACCAACCCAAGGTTCTCTCCTCAATGGTGTAGATTACCGACGCCTGCCCTGTCAAGTCCTATGTGCTCGCGAGGGAAGATTAGCTATGACGCCGAGCCCTGATCCGACCCGAGCCCTGTACGCGATCTCGGTGGCCGCAGAGCTCACCGGGATCAACCCTCAGTCGATCCGTACCTACGAGGACCGCGGTCTCGTCGCGCCGGCCCGCACCGGCGGCGGCACACGGCGCTACAGCGCACGGGACATCGGTCGGATCGAGCGGATCGGGGCCCTGCTCGGCGACGGGCTCAACCTTGCTGGAATCGAGCTCGTGCTGGCTCTCGAGGTGGAGAACCGGCACCTCCAGCGGGAGATCGCCGAGCTCCGGGCCAGCCTGGCGGCCGACGGATGAGGCAGACGGGCTAGAACGTCGCCGTCGGCGTCCAGGCGCCGTGTACGTCTCGGAGGACGTCGATCACCTCGCCGACCGTGGCGTACGAGCGGACCGCCGCGATGGTCGGCTCCATCACGTTGGTGCCGGCGAGCGCGGCCGTACGGAGGTGGTCCAGCGCGGCGTCGACGGCGGCCTGGTCGCGACGCGCGCGCACCGCGCGGACTGCTGACACCTGGGCCGCCTCCATCGCGGGATCGACGGCGAACACGTCGAGCGGCTCGGTCGGCGAGCGGAACTGGTTCAGGCCGACCACGACGCGCTCGCCGGACTCGACGTCGAGCATGTGCTGGTAGGCCGCGTCGGCCAGCTCGTGGGCGAACCAGCCCGACTCGATGCACGCGAGTGCACCACCTCGCCGATCGATGTCGGCGAGCAGCGAGGTGATCTTGGCGTCGAGATCGTCGGTGAGCCGCTCGATTGCGTACGAGCCGCCAAAGGGGTCGACCGTCTCGGTCAGGCCGGACTCGAGCGCGACCACCTGCTGCGTGCGCAGCGCCAGCGTGGCGGCGGACTCGGTCGGGACGCCGAGCGCCTCGTCGTACGCGGACACATGCATCGTCTGCACGCCGGCGAGGGCCGCGGCGGTGGCCTCCATGGTGGCCCGGACGACGTTGTTGAGCGGCTGCTGCGCGGTGAACGTCGAGCCTGCGGTGAAGGCGAAGATCCGCAGCTGCTGGGACCGCGGGTCCGTCGCGCCGTACCTCTCCCGGAGGATGCGCGCCCAGACCCGCCGGGCGGCTCGGAACTTCGCCACCTCCGGCAGGAAGTCCATGGTGATCGAGAGGAACGTGTAGAGCGTCGGCGCGACGCGGTCGATCGGAACGCCGCGGCGGACCACCTCGTCGAGGTAGGCGATCGCGTTCGCGAACGTGAACGCGATCTCGTGCTCGGCCGTGCCGCCGCTCTCCCGGATGTGGTAGCCGCTCATCGACAGCGGTGTCCAGCGCGGCAGGTTGGTCGCGCAATACTCGATGGTGTCCGCAGCGAGCGTCAGCGAGGGCGCGGCCGGGAAGATCTGCGTCCCGCGCGCGATGAACTCCTTGAGCACGTCGTTCTGGATGAACAACCCGAACTCGTCCGGCCGGGTGCCGCGCCGTTCGGCCAGCGCGACGAACAGGGCCGCCCAGAGGTAGCCGATCGAGTTCGCAGTGGTCCGGACCTGGCTGATCTGCTCGAGCGGGATGCCGTCCATGAGGATCTCGACGTCGGCCAGCGAGTCGATCGCGACGCCGACGCGACCGACCTCGCCGGCCGCCCCGGGGTCGTCGGAGTCGTACCCCATCTGGGTCGGCAGGTCGAGGGCGACCGAGAAGCCGGTCTGACCCGCATCGAGCAGGGCGCGAAACCGCTGGTTCGACTGCTGGGCCGAGCCGAACCCGGCGTACTGGCCCATGATCCACGGCTTTGGCTCCGCCGAGATGCCGCGCGTGTACGGATAGGTGCCCGGTCGTTCGGCCCCGTCCGGCGCGTAGTCGCTGGCGAGCCGGTCACGCACGGCGGGCGACCGTCATGCCCCGTGGGTTCACAGCCCATTCCCTCCTTTGCTCAGCGAACTCTAGGGCGGGGTCGCTCGAGCCAGAACGCCGTTGGCAGGTGGCACCGGGCGAGCTACCGTGCCGATGGTGACGCCTCCCCCGCGATCGTCCTCCCTTCGTGGCCGACGAACGGACTCGGCTGATCGGCTGAGCTACTACTGATCGTTCGGACCCGAGTCGGACAGGCTCGAACGGAGTGTCTTCTTCGCGATCTTGCCCGTGCTGCTCAGCGGGAACGCGTCGATCCGGCGCAGCTCCTTCGGCTTCTTGTACGACGCGAGCCGCGACCTGCAGTGATCCATGATCACCTGCTCGTCGACCGGACCACCGCCGGTCGTCGTGTAGAAGGCGACCACCCGCTGGCCCCAGTCGGTGTCAGGCAGACCCAGCACCGCCACCTCGTGCACGCCGGGCACCTCGGCCATGATGTCCTCGACCTCGCGGGGATAGATGTTGTACCCGCCAGAGATGATCATGTCGCCCTTGCGGTCGACCAGCCACAGGTGACCGTCGCCGCCCAGCCGGCCGAGGTCGCCGGTGTGCAGCCAGCCTTCCCGGACGCTCTTCGCCAGGTCTGCCCGGCCGGTGGCGTTCCAGTAGCCGGCCATCACATGGTCGCCGCGGGTGATCACCTCGCCCATCTCACCCGTCGGCACGGGCCGGCCGTCCTCGTCGACGACGCCGATCTCGACGCCGAGGGCAGCCCGGCCGGCTGAGCCGAGCAGGTCCGGCTCGCCGGTCAGCCCGCGCGCGTGGTCGTCGGCGGTGAGCACCGTGACCGGTGGGATCGCCTCGACCAGGCCGTAGTACTGCACGAGGTTGGGCGTGAGCTGCTCGTACGCCTGCCGCATCTGCTCCGGCGGCATCGGTGCGCCCGCGTACGCGAGCATCCTCAGGCCGGCCAGGCTGTCCCGGGTTGCGCCAGCGTGTCCGAGCAGGCGCGCGATCATGGTCGGCACCACCGCGGTGTGGGTACCGCCGCGCTCCGTGATCGCCTCGACGAACGCATCGGGGTCCCAGCGCGGGAGCACCACCTGGCGGGCACCGGCCACGAGGAACGGCAGCAGGAACAACCCGCTGGTGTGCGTGATCGGACCTGCGTGCACGTACACGTCGTCCCGGCTCGGGACGCCACCGAGCACGTCATGGGTCATGTTGGTCACCGACGCGAACCAGTTGCGGTGGGTCCGCCGGGCGCCCTTCGGCTGCCCGGTCGTGCCGCTGGAGTAGTGCAGCCCGCAGCCCGTGTCCGGTTCGCGCGCGGGCAGGACGCCGGCACTCTGCCCGGCGATGATCGACTCGTACGGGAGCCCGGCGCCGCCGCCGACAGCCACGACGTGCTCGAGCGACTCGATCAGCGCGGCGGCGCCGACGGCGTGCTCGCCCGCGACCACGATCGCGCGAGCACCGGAGTCGGCCGTGATCCGCTCCCAGTCGGAGGGATGGAGTCGGTGGTTGAGCGCGACCCGGACCAGGCCGGCGGAGCGGATCGCGAGGTCGCTCTCCACGCCGGTGATCGAGTTCCCCTGCAGGTCCAGCACCCGGTCGCCGGGCATCAGTCCGAGCGCGAGCAACCCGCGGGCCAGGCGGGTGACCCGGTCGCCGAGCTGGGCGAACGTACGCGCCTCGCCCTCGCACTCGACCGCGACCCGGTCGCGAAAGCGGTTGGCCGCGCGCGCGACCAGCGTGCCGACGTCCACCTCAGCGCTCCCCGGGCGGCACGTAGGCGGCGTCGAGGACCCGCACGCCCCGACCGAGCGGGAGGACGGCGACCGGGTTGAGGTCGAGCTCGAAGCCCGGCGGCCACTGCCGGACGGCGATGACGAGCGTCGTGATCATCGCCTCCAGCGCAGGTCGGTCGTACGGTTCGGTTCCCCGCGTGGCGGCGAGCAGGCGGCCGAGTCGGGTCTCGTCGATCATGGCCCCGGCGAGCCACGGGTCGTCCGCCCCCGTGGGGAGCAAGCGGAGTGCCACGTCGTCGAGCACCTCGGTCAGAACGCCACCCAGCCCGACCGTGAGCACCGGACCGAGCGGGCTCGGTGCGATTCCCACCAGGGCCTCGATGCCGCCGGTGATCATCTCCTCGACCAGCACCCCGCCACCGAGCGCGGCGAGCCGCTCGTAGGTCGCGCCGGCGGTGGCTGTCGTGACGCCGAGGACGACGCCACCGGCCTCGGTCTTGTGCACGAGCCCCGGGACGACGGCCTTGAGCACGGCGGAGCCGCCGACCTCGTCGACGGCCCGCCGGGTGTCGGCCGCGCTGCTCGCCAGTCGCCCCGCCGGCACGGGGAGGCCGGCGACGGCAAGCGCGGCTTTGAGCGCCGGCTCGCTGCTGTCGTCAGGCCCGCCGTCAGGGCGTCCGGCCGACACCATGGCAGGCGCAGCGGCTCGCGGCTCGACGCCGGCGACCTGGTGCAGTCCGGCCAGGGCGCGGACGGCGCGGGCCGGGGTCGGGTACGTCGGGAGGCCGGCGGCTCGAAGCGCGTCGGCGGCATCCGGTGCCAGGTGATCAGCACCCGTACGGGCGACCAGCACCGGCTTGCCCGACCGGTTCGCAGCCCGCCCGAGCCCGTCGACCACGCGGGCGACGTCGGTCGCGGTGATCACGCAGAAGCAAGCGATCACCGCGTCCACCGCGTCGTCGTCGATCACCGCGTCGAGCGCACGGTCGAAGAGGGCGGGATCACTCATGACGGTGGCCGTCACGTCGACCGGGTTCGCGGTCGCGCCGTACGCGGGGATGATCGTGTCCAGCGTCGTGCGGGTCGCGTCGGACAGCGCGGCCAGGTCGAGCCCGTGCGCGTCGATCGCGTCCGCGGCGAGGATGCCCGACCCGCCGGACGTGGTGACGACGGCGACCCGCCGGCCGCGCGGGCGGCGGGGCGAACCGAACGCATCGCCGAGGTCGAGCAGCTCCTCGACGTCGTCGGCCCGGACGATGCCGAGCTGGCGGAGTGCAGCGTCGACCACCCGGTCCTCGGTCGCCAGCGCGCCGGTGTGCGAGGCCGCCGCGCGCTGCCCGGCGGACGAGCGACCAGCCTTGAGCAAGGCGATCGGCTTGCCGGCCGAAGCCAGCCGACGGAGCGTACGGACGTCATCGAGGCGCTCGACGTAGCCGAGCACGCCCATGCAGTCCGGGATCCGGGCGATCCGCAGCATGACCTCGAGCGCGGTGACGTCCGCCTCGTTGCCGGTGTTCACGACCCAGCCGAGACCGAGACCGCGCTCGAACGCGAGGCTGACCGCGCCGTAGCCGAGTGCCCCGCTCTGGCTCACGAAACCGATCGAGCCGTTGACCAACGCCGTCTGTGGACCGGCGAACAGCGGCGAGAACGAGGCGACCAGGCCGCGCTCGACGCCGACGGCGCCGATGCAGTTCGGGCCCAGCAGGCGCAGGCCTCCCGCCCGGGCCCGCGCAACGAGCTCATCCTGCAGCGCGGCGCCGACCACCCCGGTCTCGGCGAAGCCGCTGGCGCAGACGATTGCCATCGGTACCCGTGCCGCGACGCAGTCGTCGACCGCAGCGAGCACCCGGTCGGCACCAACCATGATCATCGCCAGCTCGACCCGGGGCGGGCACGCCTGCACCGACTGGTACGACGGCAGGCCGGCCACCGGAGCCCCGTCGGGCCGGACCGGGTAGACCTCGCCGGCGTACCCGTAGCGGAGGAGGTGCTCGACCGGCAGCCGGCCGAGCGCGCCCGCCTTGTCGCTCGCGCCGACGACCGCCACCGACCGGGCCGACCAGA
>JACCYY010000367.1 GCA_013696235.1 Sporichthyaceae bacterium
GGCCTGGGGCGAGGCGTACGGCCGGTTCTGCGTCGCTGATCGTGATTCCCCGCTGACGGCGGACGATCTCGAACGCGCGGGCCGCGCGGCGTACCTCGTTGGACGCGAGGACGACTACCTCGTGCTCATCGAGCGGGCCTTCCAGGATCGGCTCCGACGCGACGACCCAGAGGGCGCGGCCCTCGACGCGTTCTGGCTGGTGTACGTGCTGATGCTCCGCGGCGAGTGGGCCCGGGCCGGCGGTTGGGTCGAGCGGGCGCGGCGGTTGATCGACGACGGCGAGCGCGATTGCGTCGCTCGCGGCTACCTCCTCGCGCCGGGAGCGTTGCAGGCCTTGATGGGCGGCGATGCCGAGACCGCGTACACGACCTTCAGCGAGCAGCGCGAGATCGGCGTACGGCACGGCGACCAGGACCTCGTCGTCCTCGCGGGTTTCGGGCAGGGGCAGGCGCTGATCGCCCTGAACCGGGTCGACGAGGGGGTCGCCCTCCACGACGAGATCATGGTGGCCGTCACCGGTGGCGAGACCTCGGCGATCGTGTCCGGGCTCGTGTACTGCGGCGTGATCGCCGGATGCATGGACACGTTCGACCCACGGCGTGCCACGGAGTGGACGGCGGCGCTGCAGCACTGGTGCGACGCCCAGCCCGACCTCGTGCCCTACCGCGGCCACTGCCTGGTGCATCGGGCCCAGATCATGCAGCTGCACGGTGCGTGGGTGGATGCGCTGGACGAAGCGCAGCTCGCGTTCGAGCGGTTCAGCCAGGCTGCACATCCGGCGGCCGGCGACGCGCTGTACGAGCGAGCCGAGCTGCAACGGCTGTGCGGCGAGTTCGGCAGCGCCGAGCAGAGCTACCACCAGGCGAGCGGATTCGGGCGCGACGCGCAGCCGGGGTTGGCGTTGCTCCGCCTGGCGCAGGGCAACGTCGACGCCGCCATGGCCGGGATCCGCCGAGCCATCGACGAGACCCTCGCCCGGGTCGCGCGACCGCGGCTGCTCGCCGCGTGCGTCGAGGTCTCGCTCGCGGCGCGCGACATCACAGCGGCGCGGACCGCAGCTGACGAGCTCACGGCGGTTGCGGAGCACCTCCCGGCAACGCAGCTCCAGGCCATGGCCGCCTACGCCCAGGGCGCCGTGCGCCTGACTGACGGCGATCCGGCGGGAGCGCTCGCCGCCGCTCGCCGGGCGTGGTCGTTGTGGCAGTCGTTGGAGGCACCGTACGAGGCAGCGCGGGCCCGGGTCATCGTCGGGCTGGCCTGCCGATCGCTCGGCGACGAGGACGCGGCTCGGATGGAGCTCGACGCGGCCGGCCAGGCGTTCGCGACGCTGTCGGCAGCGCCCGACCTCGCCCGGATCGGTGCCCTGTCAGGTCGTCCCGCCGTCAAGGCGGCCCACGGACTCTCCCCTCGAGAGCTGGAGGTGCTCCGGCTGGTCGCGACGGGCCGGACCAACCGCGCCATCGCCGCCGACCTGATCCTGAGCGAGAAGACGGTGGCCCGTCATGTGAGCAACATCTTCGCCAAGCTCCGCGTGACATCGCGTGCAGCCGCCACTGCCTTCGCCTACGAGCACGACCTGGTCTGACCAGGTCCGGACACGACGCTGGGCAGAACTGCGCACCCGCTTCATCGGGCCAGAATGGGCACTTTCGTCGAAGCCGAAGCGGCGTCGGCTTCCTAGCGTGAGAGCGAGCGACCTGCTCTCCCGCGGAGGCACCGATGGACACGATCCCCCTGCTCGCCGGGGCGATATCTACGGTGATCTTCGCGTGCGGTGTGCTGCCGATGCTGGTCAAGGCGGTACGGACCAAGGACCTCAGCTCGTACAGCCTCGGCAACATCGTGCTGAGCAACGCGGGCAACGTGATCCACTCGGTGTACGTGTTCCAGCTGCCGGCCGGTCCGGTGTGGTGGCTGCACGCGTTCCACCTCTGCAGCACGGCACTGATGCTGGTGTGGTACGTCCGCTACACAGATCTGCCCACCCGCGGAGGGCGTACGCAATTGGTTGATTCTCCCGAAGCCGGGGACCCGGTCCGCTCCTAGCGTCGATCCAGAAGCGGGCGGCCGTCCGGGCGCTCCATGAGGTGAGGTTCGATCATGGACATGATCAATTCTGCATCTGGCGCGGAGCGGGTCGAGACAGTCGTCATCGGCGGTGGTCAAGCGGGCCTGGCCGCGGGCTACCACCTCGCACGACGTGGCCGGGAGTTCGTGATCCTCGACTCCTGCACGCGTGTGGGTGACAACTGGCGCTGCCACTGGGACTCGCTGCGGCTGTTCAGCCCTGCGCGCGCTGCCGCGCTGCCAGGCATGCGCTTCCCGGCGCCGCCATCGTCCTACCCGACCAAGGACGAGATGGCCGACTTCCTCGAGGTCTACGCGACATCGTTCGACCTGCCCGTCCGTGGCGGTGTCCGCGTCACGCGGCTGACGCACCGCGACGGCAGATACATCGTGTCCAGCTCGACCGGCACCATCGAGGCTGACAACGTGATCGTGGCGACCGGCACGTTCGGGCGCACGCCGTACGTCCCCGACTTCGCCGCGGACCTCGATCCTGCGATCGTGCAGCTGCACTCCAGCGACTACAAGAACCCGACTCAGCTCCAGCCCGG
>JACCYY010000023.1 GCA_013696235.1 Sporichthyaceae bacterium
CCGCTCCAGGCGTCGCGCAGCTTGGCGAACAGCCCGTGCCCGTCGGCCTGGTCGAGCTGCCCGGTCGGCCGGGACTCCTCCCGCAGCTCGGCCAGCTCAGCCAGGAGCTCGCGCTGGCGGTCGTCGAGCCGGGTCGGCGTCGCCACCTCGACGTGCACCAGCAGATCGCCGCGACTCGCGTACCTGAGCCGGCCGGCACCGCGCCCGTCGAGCGTGATCACCTGGCCGGACTGCGTGCCCGGTCGGATGTCGATCACCTGCTCACCGTCGAGGGTGTCCAGCGGCACGGACGTCCCCAGCGCGGCGGCGGTCATCGGCAGCGTGAGCGTGCAGTGCAGGTCGTCGCCCTCGCGTGTGAAGATCTCGTGCGGCCGCTCGAGCACCTCGACGTACAGGTCGCCCGCCGGGCCCCCGCCCGAGCCGACCTCGCCCTGACCGGCGAGCTGGATCCGGGTCCCGGTGTCCACCCCGGCCGGCACCTTGATCGTGAGCGTCTTGCGGCTGCGGACCCGGCCGTCACCGGCGCACTCCTGGCACGGCCGCGGGATCACGGTCCCGAAGCCGTTGCACTGCGGGCACGGCCGGGTCGTCATCACCTGGCCGAGGAACGAGCGCTGCACCTGGTTGATCTCGCCGCGGCCGGCGCACATGTCGCACTGCTTGGTCGACGTCCCCGGCGCGGTGCCCTCGCCGACGCATCGGGCGCAGACGATCGCCGTGTCCACCTGGACCTCGCGCGTCGTGCCGAACACGGTCTCGTCGAGGTCGAGCGCGAGCTGGATCAGTGCGTCCTGGCCACGCCGTACGCGGCTGCGTGGACCCCGCGAGGACGCCTGACCGAAGAACGCGTCCATGATGTCGCTGAACGAGAAGCCCGCGCCGTACGCGGCCCCGCCGCCGTTGGCGGTCGGGTCGACCCCGTGGTCGTACATCTCGCGCTTCTTCGGGTCCGAGAGCACCTCGTACGCGCGCGCGATCTCCTTGAACCGGTCCTGCGCCACCGGATCGGGGTTGACGTCGGGGTGGTGGGCGCGGGCGAGCCGCCGGAACGCCTTCTTCACCTCGTCGCCGGTCGCCTCCCGGGACACGCCGAGGACGTCGTAGTAGTCGGTGCTCACGTTGTGCTCTCAGCTCCCAGCCAGGATGCGTCCGACGTACCGGGCGACCGCCCGGACGGATGACATCGCGCCCGGGTAGTCCATCCGGGTCGGACCGAGGACCCCCAGCTTGGCGACCGCATCGCCGGACGGTCCGTAGCCCGAGGCGACGACGGAGGCCACCGCGAGGCCGGAGTGCTCGTTCTCGTGGCCGATCCGGACCGTGAGCGCACCGTCGTCGGTCGCCTCCCCGAGCAGGCGCAGCAGCACGACACTCTCCTCGAGTGCTTCCAGCACCGGTCGGATCGACGGGGCGAACTCGGGCCCGAACCGGACCAGGTTCGACGTCCCGCCGAGGACGATCCGCTCCTCGCGCCGCTCGACCAGCGAGTCCAGGAGGCTCCCGACCACAGCTGACGCGACCGGACGTGACTCGGGCTCGAACGCGGCCGGAAGATCTGCGACGGCATCCGCGACGTCGGCGAAGCCGACGTCGTAGACGGCGGCGTTGAGGCGGGCCCGGAGATCGCCGAGCAAGACGTCGGGCACGGGCGCTGCGGTCTCGAGCGCGCGCTTCTCGACCCGACCCGTGCTCGTCACGACGACGATCAAGAGGCGGGTCGGGGCCAGGGTCACGAGCTCGACGTGGCGGACCGTGGATCGGGTCAACGACGGGTACTGCACGACCGCGACCTGGTGGGTCAGCTGCGCGAGCAGTCGGACCGTACGCGACACCACGTCGTCGAGGTCCACTGCGCCGTCGAGGAACGCCTGGATGGCGCGCCGCTCGGGCGGCGACAGCGGCTTCACCTCCGCGAGGCGGTCCACGAACAGCCGGTAGCCCTTGTCGGTCGGCACCCGTCCGGCGCTCGTGTGTGGCTGGGTGATGTAGCCCTCGTCCTCGAGCGTTGCCATGTCGTTGCGGATCGTGGCGGACGACACGCCGAGGTCGTGCCGCTCGACCAGCGCTCGGGAACCCACGGGCTCCTCGGTGGCCACGTAGTCCTCGACGATGGCCCGGAGCACGTCGAGCTTGCGGTCGTCGATCTTCGACTCGACCACTCGCGCCTCCCTCCGTGAACCCGTCGACGCGCTGCGCACCGG
>JACCYY010000025.1 GCA_013696235.1 Sporichthyaceae bacterium
TGGCGATCATCGGGCCCGGCGAGATGTTCGGCGAGCTGTCGATCTTCGACCCTGGACCCCGGTCCTCGACCGCCGCGGCGATCACCGACCTGTCGCTGCTCGAGCTCGGCCAGGCCGAGGTACGCGCATGGCTGGTAGACCGCCCGGAAGTCGCCGAGAGCCTGCTCCACCAGCTCGCCCAACGGCTCCGGCATGCCAGCGAGACCATGGCCGACCTCGTTTTCACCGACGTCCCGGGCCGGGTGGCCAAGGCCCTGCTCGACCTCTCGCGTCGGTTCGGCCGCCCGGACGGCGATGACCTACGGGTCGATCACGACCTCACCCAGAACGAGCTCGCCCAGCTGGTGGGCGCGTCCAGGGAGACCGTGAACAAGGCGCTTGCCGACTTCGCCGCTCGCGGCTGGATCCGGCTCGACGGGCGTTCGGTGGTCCTGATCGACCTCGACCGCCTCACTCGTCGGGCGCGCTGAGCGGCAGTGTCAGGGCCACATCTGGTACATCGCGGTGGCGAGCCGTTCAGTCGCGGTGTCGGCGTCCCACCTGAGGAGTCCTCGCGCTGATCGTCCGGGTTCGGCGGCGAGGAGGCGCTGGAGCGCGAGGAGGCCGATCCAGTAGCCGCTGCGGATGGGCAACCCAGCGCAACGTTCGGGTCCGGCCGAGAAGAACCGGTCGCCGAGCCCCTCGTCGAGGCCGAGATCTGTCAGCACCGCATCGCGGATCTCGAATCTCCGCTCCTCGCAGTCGCCGAGCCACGTGCGATGAGCGTCGTCAAACCAGAGGTATTCGTCGAGCCGAAGGCCGGGAACGACCCGGGCCGAGACGGCACTCGCCAGACCCTCGGCAAAGACACGCGTCCCGACCGTCTCCGGCCAGATCCCCCTGGCAGCGCGCTCGTGCGCGAGATGGGTCATCTCATGGACGACCAGCACGTGGTCGTACGGCAGATCGGGGAGCAGCTCGAGGGCGAGGAACAGCGTCGGCGCCCCTTCCCAACGGGCCACCCACCCGTTCGAGGTGCCGACGCCGACCAGGAGCACGGCCGAGACCGCCGCATCATCGAGGAGCTCATGGGCTCGCAGGCTGGCTTCGACCCGGTCGACGAGAAGCCGTGCGCGCCACTCGCGATGCTCGATTGAGGCAGCCAGCTCTCGTACGCGCCCGGCGGCAGACTCCCGGCGCCCGACCTTCCCCCAGCCCGAGTAGTACGACTGAAAGATCGAGGGGTACCTCGCCTCGTAGTCCCGGACCCAGACTGCCGTGCGATCCTCGCCGTCGGGCACGTCGGCCAGATGCTGGTACGCCGCCGCGGTCGACACGATGCGAGCCATCGCGCCAGCATGCCCGGTCGGGGTCACAGCGGTCAGCCCAGAGGCGACCAGGACTCAGCCAGTGCGGCGGCGCGGGCGGCCAGCACAGCGACGGTGATCGGGTCGCCGCGACCGCTCGCGCGACCCGCGGCGTAGCCGACCAGGAACGTGGTGAGCGGAGCCGCGGGCCGGTCCACCTCGTGCGCTGCGACCCTGGCGAGATCGAGGACGTCATTGATGTCCAGGACGACGTCCTGGTCGAGACCGAGCTCCTGCTGGAGCCGCTGCACCCATCGGTCGAGCTCGTTCATGGCGATCCTCCTGCTCTGGCGACCGCGATCTCGGCCTGCGCCACCTCGGCCCACGTGTCACAGTCCATGGCTGCCTCCGCCACCTCGATGCGCGCGACATCGAGCCTGGCCACCACCGATCGCATCGACGCGCCCGCCAACGATCCACCGTCTGCCAGCGCAGTCCGCAGAGCTCCCACCTCGTAGGTTGCGAGCAGCGGCTGGTCCCGACCGGACGCGTCGACCCCGACGGCCCCATCCCGGCCGAACGCTGCGGCGAGCAGCTGGGCCACCACTGCGGCGCCGACGAGTGGCAGGTCGACAGCGAGCACGACGGCGTACGGGGCGTGGACGAACCGCATGGACGCGGCCAGCGCGCAGGCGGGACCACCGCCGGATGGATCCTCGCAGCACCAGGCCACCGGCTCCCGTGACGGCCGGACCGGCCCGACCACCACCCTTCTCTCCGCGCCAGGGACCGCGGCCAGGACCCGGTCGAGGAGCCGTTCCCCGCCGATCACGAGCTCGGCCTTGTCCACACCTCCCATGCGCCGACCGGCACCACCGGCCAGGACCACCACGTCGTGCGCCGGAAGGCTCACGAGTGAGGACCCCGCAGATGATCGAGCTGCGCTCGGACGGACTGTTCCGCAGCCGGCCAGAGCGACCGGTCGACGTCTGCGTACACGGTCCGGACCACCGCCATCGCGGTGTCCGCGCCGGCCGCCACCGCGGCGCGGACCTGCTCGAGCCGCTCGAGCCGATGCGCCTTGTACGCGGCGATCACCGCACCCGGGCGGCGCTGGGACGGGCCGTGCCCCGGCAGCAGGTGACGCAGCCCTCGCGACGAGACGACCTCGGCCAGGTGGTCGAGCGACGTGAGGTAGTCGTCGAGCCGGCCGTCCGGGTGCGCGACGACCGTCGTACCTCGCCCGAGCACAGTGTCCCCGGTCAGGAGGGCACCGTCGGCGGACAGCACGAAGCACACCGAGTCGGCCGTGTGGCCGGGCGTCGGCACGACCACCAGCCGTACGGCGGCGGCCTCGAGCTCGCCTGCTTCCAGCGGCTCTCCGCCCTGGCACAGCGACGGGTCCAGTGCCCGGACCGGGGCTGCGACCAGGTCGGCCAGGGCTCGGGCCGCGCCGCTGTGGTCCAGGTGGCCATGGGTCAGAAGGATCAGTTCGACGGCGCGGCCGCCGGCCCCAGCCATCGCCGCGACGCGGGCGAGATGTCGATCGTCGACCGGTCCCGGATCGACGACCACGACCGAGGGGGCACCGGGCTCGGCGAGGAGGTACGTGTTGGTGCCGTCGAGCGTCATCGGGCCAGGGTTCGGCGCGAGCACGCAGGTGGCCCGCTCGGTCACCTGACCACCGGTCCACGGCGTCACCGCTCGTACCCCGGCTCGCCCGGCAGAACGACGTGTGGAACGCCGGAGTCGAGCACCGGTCTCGGCATGATCGTCGTGATGACTCGCGCGTCGGCGGCCAGCAGGACGGCGTCGACGGTATCGAACGAAGCAAGCTCGCCGAGCACGACCGCCGTGGGAGGGAGCATGAGCACATCGCCGGCCGCCTGGGCAGCGAGCGCCTCACCCGGCCGGATCCAGGCGACCCGGTCCGCCTCACCGCCGACCGCCCGGGTGCGCTGCCCGGGCGGGACGGAAGCGACGAAGAACGCGGTGTCGTAGCGACGAGGCTCGAACTCCGGTGTCACCCACCGCGCCCATCCGCGCAGGAGATCGGCGCGCACGACGAGTTGCCGGCGCTCGAGCACCGCCGAGAACGACGACGTGCGGTCGATCAGCGTCAACCGGTCGGCCTCCCAGTCGTCACCGCTCGTGTCGTCGACGATGCCGTGATCGGGCACCACGTGGTTCACCTGTCGACCGGCGAGGAGGACGCCGGACTCCTCGAACGTCTCCCGGACGGCCGCCAGCACGAGCCCCCGTGCCCTGGCCTCGTCGACGCCGAACCGCTCGGCCCAGACGGCTGGCGCCGGGCCGAACCAGCCGGTACCGGACTCGAGGTCGCGCGGGTCCACGGTCCCGCCGGGAAACACGTGCATCCCCGGCGCGAACGCCATGGTGGTCACCCGTCGCAGGACGTACACCTCGACTCCGCCCGCACCCTGGCGGATCAGCGCGAGGGTCGCGGCGTCCCGCGGTGCGGCGACCGGTGCCCCCGTGGCGACATGTGCACGAGCTCGTTCGGCGAGGTGCTCTGGCAGCAGCCGGTCCGGCCCGGTGATCATGACGGTCCGACGTCTCCAGGTGCCCGGTCAGCCGACCTCGACCACGATCTCCACCTCGACCGGCGCGTCGAGCGGGAGCACGGCCACCCCGACCGCGCTGCGCGCGTGCCGACCGCCATCGCCGAACACCTCGCCGAGGAGCTCGCTGGCACCGTTGATCACCTGAGGCTGCCCGGTGAAGTCAGGCGCGCTCGCGACGAATCCGACGACCTTCACCACGCGGGTCACCGCCGACAGCTCGCCCACGACGGACTTGACCGCGGCCAGGGCGTTGAGCGCGCAGGTGCGAGCCAGGTCCTTGGCGGTCTCGGGGTCCACCTCGGCGCCGACCTTGCCGGTCCGGGCCAGCGTTCCGTTCACCATCGGCAGCTGCCCGGACGTGTAGACGTAGCTGCCCGTGCGCACGGCCGGTACGTAGGCGGCGAGCGGTGCGATCACGGCGGGAAGCTCGAGGCCGAGCGCGACCAGCCGCGCTTCCGGGGTACTCACGCCGACGACCCGCCGATCGGGCGCTTGAGGTACGCGACCAGCTGCTCACCGCTTGGTCCCGGCACGACCTGGACGAGTTCCCACCCGTCCTGGCCCCACTGGTCGAGGATTTGCTTCGTCGCGTGCACGAGCAGCGGGACCGTCGAGTACTCCCAGGTCGTCATGGCGCGACCCTACCCACGACCCACCGCGGTGCGTTCCGCGGCGTGAGGTCGTCTACTGTCGCGCCCATGACGCGGCGAGGCGAGAACCGGCCGGCCGGGGGCGTGGCCAAGGCACCGTGGGCGGGAGTCCGCCTTCACGTCGTCACCGGCAAGGGCGGCGCTGGCAAGACGACGGTGGCATCGGCGCTGGCCATCGCGCTCGCCGGCAGCGGCCGACGCGTCCTCCTGGTCGAGGTCGAGGAGCGGCAGGGCCTTGCCCAGGTGCTCGACGTCGCACCGCTCTCGTACGAGGAGCAGCCCGTCGCCACCGGGCCTGGTGGCGGCAAGGTGCTCGCGATGGCAGTCGACCCGCACGAGGCCCTCATGGAGTACCTCGCGCTCTACACGAAGATCCGCCGGGCCGGGAAGACGCTGGAGCGCATCGGTGCCGTCGACTTCGCGACCACGGTCGCACCCGGGCTCCGCGACGTCCTCCTCACGGGCAAGATTTTCGAGGCGGTCCGCCGGCGGGCGAAGAACGACTTCGTGTACGACGCCGTGGTCGTGGACGCACCGCCGACTGGCCGCATCACCAGGTTCCTGGGCGTGAGCACAGACGTCGCCGGCCTCGCGAAGGTCGGACCCATCCACCGTCAGGCCGAGGCGATCACGACGCTCTTCCGGTCACGGAGGACGGTCGTCCACCTGGTCACGTTGCTCGAGGAGATGCCCGCCCAGGAGACGATCGAGGCGGTCGACGCGCTCTGGCGGGCGAAGTTCCCGATCGGCGGCATCGTGATCAACGCAGGTCGCGCGCCGATGCTCCGCCACAAGGAAGTCGTCGCGGTTCGCGAGGGAGCGATCGACTCCGAGTCGATCGGGAAGGAGCTCTCCTCGGTCGGCCTGGACAACGAGGTAACCGCGCAGCTGCTGCTCGATGAGGGCAACGACTACGCGCAACGACTCGTGCTCGAGCGCCGGGCCCGCCGGATGCTCCACCGCCTCGACCGACCGATCTTCGACCTGCCCCTCATCGAGGGCGGGGTGGACGTCGCCGGCGTGCACGAGCTCGCCGCAGAGTTGCGCGCCCAGGGAGCGGCATGACCACGAAGACGACCGGCACCGTGCTCGACGTCGACTCGCTGCTGGCCGATCGCAACGTGCGCACGATCCTGTGCTGCGGGAGCGGCGGGGTCGGCAAGACCACGACAGCCGCCGCGATCGGCCTGCGCGCCGCAGAGCAGGGCCGTACCGTGGTGGTGATCACGATCGACCCAGCGCGAAGGTTGGCCCAGGCCCTCGATCTCGACCGGCTCGGCAACACCCCGCTCGAGGTGACCGGGACCGACACCTCTGCCGGCGGTCGGCTCGACGCGATGATGCTGGACATGAAGCGCACGTTCGACGACCTCGTCCTGTCCCACACGGACACCGAGCGCGCCGAGCAGATCTTCTCCAACCCGTTCTACCAGTCGCTGTCCTCGTCCTTCGCCGGCACGCAGGAGTACATGGCGATGGAGAAGCTCGGTCAGCTCCACCAGGCGGCCCGGTGGGACCTGGTGGTCGTCGACACCCCGCCCAGCCGGTCGGCGCTGGACTTCTTGGACGCTCCGACGCGGCTCGGGTCGTTCCTGGACGGCAGGTTCATCCGGTTGCTCACCGCGCCGACCAGGGCGGGCGGCCGGGCGTACGTCCGGATGTTGAGTGCTGGCATGTCGATGCTGACCTCGACCGTGTCGAAGCTGCTCGGGGCGGCGCTGCTCCGCGACGTCCAGACATTCCTCGCGGCGTTCGAGTCGATGTTCGGCGGTTTCCGCGAGCGCGCAGAACAGACGTACTCGGCTCTCAAGGACGGCCAGACCTCGTTCCTCGTGGTGGCGACGCCGGAGCGAGACGCGCTGCGCGAGGCATCGTTCTTCGTCGACCGGCTCGAGACCGACCAGATGCCGCTGTCCGGGCTGGTGCTGAATCGGGTGCACCCGCATCGCGGCGGTTCACTCGGGCCCGAGCGCGCGCTCGAGCTCGCGGACGAGCTCTGGCCGGAGGGCCGCCGCCGCGAGGGTGTCGAGGTGGCGCCTCGCGAGATGACCGCCAATCTCCTGCGGCTGCACGCAGCCAACCGCGAGCGCTCCCTCCACGAGGAACGCCAGACCAGCCGGTTCACCGCTGAGCATCCCGACGTTCCGGTCGCGGTCGCGGTCGCGCAAGCCGGGGACGTCCACGACCTCGACGGGCTCCGCTCGCTCGGCGCAAGCCTCGCCGGCGGCTGATCCCCTCAGGCAGCCGGCGACGGATCAGCCAGCCCGGACCGCGAGGTCAGCCGCGACTGGACCGGTCATCGTGACGTGCTCCGCCCGAGCGGTCTCGAGCAGCACCCGCCACGAGACGACGGTCGGGCGGCGCCGCAGCAACGCGCGCCGCTCTCGTTCGGTCAATCCGCCCCAGACGCCGAACTCGATCCGACCGTCCAGCGCCTCGGCCAGGCACTCGGTGCGGACCGGGCAGCCGTGGCAGACCTTCTTCGCCTCGTGCTGCGCCGCCCCCTGGACAAAGAGCGCGTCTGGATCCGAGGAACGGCAATGGGCTCGCTCACCCCACGCCTCATCCCACATCGACGCTCCCCCCGCATTCGGTCCACGACGGGCACGCGGCCATCTGCGCGCACACTCGTCGCTCCGGCGACGCTACGGGTGTCAGCCAACAGGACGCGAGATGCCGAGCGGGTGGGATCTGCTCCGCCAAACGGACTAGTCCGACCTGCGGTCCTTGGCGCACCTCCGGGTGGATCGGCCCGCCTGAGCGTGGCGTGAGTTCGCCCGCGTTCACGCCCACGTCGTACCCTGATCGGCATGCCGGCTCCTCGACCTGTGCGCTTCCTCGGATCCGTCGCCGCGTGGTTCGGCCACGCGGGGACGTTCATCCTGGTGAGCCTTCTCGCCGGTGGCCTCTTCGCCGGGCTGCTCATCCCGTTCGCGGCCGGCATCGGCATCGCCGCGCGTGACGGCGCCGAGTCCTTCCAGAACACCGAGGTCGACCCGCTCGTGGTCGGCGAGCTGCCGGGCCGGACGGTCATGGTTGCCGGTGACGGGTCACCGATCACCACGTTCTACCGGGAGAATCGCCAGGAGCTCACGCTCGCCCAGATCTCGCCCCAGCTGCAGCAGGCTCTGCTCGCGATCGAGGACCGCCGCTTCTACGAGCACGGCCCCGTCGACCTCCGCGGTGTCCTTCGAGCGCTGGTGGCCAACCTCCAGGCCGGCGAGGTCGAGGAGGGCGCCTCCACCCTCACCATGCAGTACGCCCGGAACCTTCTCGTGCGGGAAGCCGGTGACGACCAGGTCCAGCTGGCTGCGGCACTGGCGGCTACGCCCGAGCGCAAGATCGCCGAGATCAAGTACGCGATCGCCCTCGAGGAGCAGTACAGCAAGGACCAGATCCTCGAGGGCTATCTCAACACGGTGTTCTTCGGCAACCGCTCGTACGGGATCGAGGTCGCCGCCCGCAACTACTTCAGCGTCAACGCGAGCGCGCTCTCCCTGCCGCAGGCGGCGACCCTGGCCGGGCTCGTGCAGGACC
>JACCYY010000030.1 GCA_013696235.1 Sporichthyaceae bacterium
CGCTCGGGTCACGCCCGACGGGGCAGGCGGAGAGGTCGGCTCAGCCACTGGCGGCGTCGGACGGCCGGTCGTCGACCTGTCCTCGGTGGACCTGTGTGCCATCGACCTGCGTGTCGTCGACGGGCACACCGCGGAACGTGAGCACCACCATCAGCGCCCCAGCGCAGACGATCGAGCTGTCCGCGACGTTGAACACCGGCCAGTTCGGCAGCTCGAGGAAGTCGACGACGTGCCCCTCGAGCGGGCCCGGCGGTCGGAAGAGCCGGTCGATCAGGTTGCCGATCGCGCCACCGAGGAGCAGTCCGAGCGCGATCGCCCACGCCCGGCTGGTCAACCGGCGGGCGACCCGCACGATGACCACCGACACCAGGACCGCGACGACGGTCAGCACGACCGTGAACCCGGCGGCGAGACCGAACGCAGCGCCGGCGTTGCGCACCAGGCGAAGCGTGAGGACGCCGCCGAGGAGCTCGATCGGTGCGCGGTCGGTCAGCGCCGACACCGCGACGACCTTGGTGACCTGGTCCACCAGCACCAAGGCCGCGGCAAGCGCGAGGACGAGCCGGATGCGAAACCGGCCAGCGGTCGGGGCGCACTCCCCCGGCGGCAGGCTCAGCGGCGTTCCTCGCGCTGCTTGCATGTCACGCACAGCGTCGCACGGGGGAACGCCTGGAGCCGAGCCTTGCCGATCGGGTTGCCGCAGCGCTCGCAGATCCCGTACGTCCCGTCGTCGATGCGGTGCAGCGCTCGCTCGACCTGCAGGAGCATGTCGCGCGCGTTGTTCGCCAGCGACATCTCGTGCTCGCGCTCGAACGTCTTGGAACCCGTGTCGGCCTGGTCGTCGCCGGCGTTGTCGCTCGCGTCGGCGAGCATGTCGGCGAGGTCCTGCTCGGACTCGGCGATCTCGTGCTGCAGCCGCTCGAGGTCCTCCTCGAGCTCGCCCCGGACCGCCCGGAGCTCCTTGGCTGTCCAGGGCGACTCGTCCTCGCGGACCCTGAGCGACCTCGCCGACGAGGGCGACCCCGCCCTCCTCACCCCGGCTGGCTTCGTCGCCGCGGCTCGCGTCGCAGGCGCCGGCGCCTTCGTCGCCGCGGACTTCGACGCTGTCTTGGTCGCGGCACGCTTGGTGCTGGCCGACGCTGGCCTCGTCGCCCTCGTGCCGGCGGCCGGGGCCTTTCTGGCCGGTGACTTCGTGACGGCCTTTTTGGCCGGCGCCTTCTTGGCCGGCGCCTTCTTGGCCGGCGCCTTCTTGGCCGGCGCCTTCTTGGCCGGCGCCTTCTTGGCCGGCGCCTTCTTGGCCGGGGCCTTCGTCACTGTCGCCTTCCTCGCTGGAGCCTTGGTGACTGGCGCCTTCTTCGCGGGGACGGCCTTGGTCGCAGGCGCCTTGGTCGCGGGAGCCTTCTTCGAGGCCGCCTTCTTCGCCGGCGCCTTGTTGGCTGGCGTCTTCTTCACGGCCGTGGCCATCTCGGGCATCCCTTCGGTCATCGGCTCGTGGTCGGGCCGATCAGGTGCGCCGCACCCTAACCCGCGCCCCGGACGCACTCAACCAGGCTCACCGGAGCGCCCCTCGTCAACCCGTCGGGGCGGGGTCGCGCCGGTGCGGAACCCGGTACCAGCCCGGCGGAGGGCTGCCTACACTGGTCGGACTGCACGGTGTTGACGGGGACGCGTCCCGCGTCACGCGAGCCATGAGCGACCCGGGAACGGTGCGAGCCCGGGGGCGAGCGGCGCGAGGAACATCACCCCCGAGCCGCCGGAAGAAACGCCGTCCAGCCGAGACGGCGCTAGACCCGGCAGCAGTGCTCTCGAGTGGGTCGACGCCGCACCCGTGGCGTCGGCCAAGGAGGGTGGTACCGCGGAGCGGCCCGCACCGGCCGCCTCGTCCCTCTGCGAAGCGCGCAGCCACACCCGGCTGGCGCCGGCTTCCGGAGGCTGCCATGTATCGCCAGGTCCCGACCCAGGTCGACCTTCCCGCTGTCGAGCGCGACGTGCTCGCGTTCTGGGCCGACGCCAAGATCTTCCAGCGGACGCTCGAGCGGGGGGCGGGCGGCCCGGCCTGGGTGTTCTACGAAGGCCCGCCGACCGCGAACGGCCGCCCAGGTACCCACCACGTCGAGGCCCGCGTGTTCAAGGACCTCTTCCCGCGGTTCAAGACCATGAACGGGTACGACGTGCCGCGCAAGGCCGGCTGGGACTGCCACGGCCTGCCGGTCGAGCTCGCCGTGGAGAAGGAGCTCGGCTTCACCGGCAAGGCCGACATCGAGGCGTACGGCGTCGCCGAGTTCAACGCGAGGTGCCGGGAGTCGGTGCTCCGGCACGTCGACGCGTTCGAGGAGCTCACCACCCGGATGGGCTACTGGGTCGACATGGCCGACCCGTACCGGACGATGGACCCGGAGTACGTCGACAGCGTCTGGTGGTCGCTCAAGGAGATCCACGGCAAGGGCCTGCTGGTCGAGGACTACCGCATCACGCCGTACTGCCCCCGGTGCGGCACGGGTCTGTCCGACCACGAGCTCGGCCAGCCGGGAGCGTACGAGACCGTCGTCGACCCGTCGGTCTACGTGCGACTCCCGGTGACGAAGGGGCCGCTCGCCGAGCTCGGCGCGGCGTTGCTCGTGTGGACCACCACGCCGTGGACGCTGGTCTCGAACGCGCTGGTCGCGGTCCACCCGGACGTCGACTACGTCGCCGCCCGGCCGGCCGGTTCCGACGAGGTCCTGGTCGTCGCCGAACCGCTCGCCGACGCCACGCTCGGCGAGGGGCACGCCGTGCTGGCGACCTGGTCGGGGCGCGAGCTGGCCGGCACGCGCTACCGGGCGCCGTTCGACCTGGTCGCGTGGCCCGAGGGGAGTGACAAGCACTTCGTCGTGACCGAGACGTACGTGACGACGGAGGACGGGTCCGGACTGGTCCATCAGTCCCCCGCGCACGGCGAGGACGACTTCCGGAGCTGCCGAGAGCACGGCGTGCCGATGCTCAACCCGATCGGACCGGACGGCGCGTTCCTGACCGACGTCGGGCTGGTCGGCGGCATGTTCTTCAAAAAGGCCGACGAGGTGCTCGTTCGCGACCTCGAGGCGCGCGGCATCGTGTGGCGTCACGGGGAGTACGAGCACGCGTACCCGCACTGCTGGCGCTGCCACACACCGCTCATGTACTACGCACTGCCGTCCTGGTACGTCCGCACGACCGCGCGCAAGGACGCCCTGCTGCGCGAGAACGAGCGCACGACGTGGTACCCCGAGCACATCAAGTGGGGCCGGTACGGGGACTGGCTGCGCAACAACATCGACTGGTCGCTGTCCCGAACCCGCTACTGGGGCACGCCGCTGCCGATCTGGCGCAACGACGAGGACCCGGCGAACGTCGTGTGCGTCGGCTCGCGCGCCGAGCTCGGCGAGCTGGTCGGCTCGGACCTTCGCGACCTCGACCCGCACCGGCCGTTCGTCGACGACCTCACCTTCACCCTCCCCGGGGTGTCCGGGACGTTCCGACGGGTCCCCGAGGTGATCGACGCCTGGTACGACTCCGGCTCGATGCCCTTCGCGCAGTGGGGCTACCCGTACGTCCCGGGCAGCGCGGGTCGGCTGGAGCAGGCATACCCGGCGCAGTTCGTCTGCGAGGCGCTGGACCAGACCCGCGGCTGGTTCTACACGCTCATGGCGATCGGCACCCTGGTCTTCGACCAGTCTCCGTATGAGCACGTGCTGTGTCTCGGGCTGATCATGGCCGAGGACGGCCGGCGGATGTCCAAGCACCTCGGCAACATCCTGGAGCCGATCCCCGTGATGGAGGAGCACGGCGCGGACGCGCTGCGCTGGTTCATGGCGTGCTCGGGCTCGCCATGGGGCGCCCGTCGGGTCGGGCCGACCGTGCTGCGCGAGATCGTCCGCAAGGTACTGCTGACGTACTGGAACACCGCCTCGTTCCTCACGCTGTACGCGCGCGCCGCGGAATGGACGCCGGCGGTCGGTGCCCCGGAGCGCGACACGCGGCCGACCATGGACCGCTGGGCCCTGGTCGAGCTCGACGCCGTGGTGGCCGACGTGACCACCGCGCTGGAGCAGTTCGACGCGCAACGGGCCGGTCAGCGGATGGCGGCATTCGTGGACGACCTGTCGAACTGGTACGTCCGCCGGTCCCGGCGCCGCTTCTGGGCCGGTGACCCGGCCGCGCTCGCCACCTTGCACACGTGCCTGGAGACGCTGACCCGGCTGCTCGCGCCGATCACGCCGTTCATTACCGAGCGGCTGTGGCAGGACGTGGTGCGTCCGGTCTCGGCAGGCGCGGCGGAGTCCGTGCACCTGGCCACCTGGCCGCACGTCGCCCTCGACCCGAACGTGGCGGACGGCGCCGACGCCGCGCTCCCCGAGCACATGGCGCTCGTCCGCCGGCTGGTCGAGCTCGGCCGGGCCGCCCGTGCCGAGTCCGGCTTCCGTACGAGGCAGCCGCTCCGACGAGCGCTCGTCGTCGCCGACGGCTGGGCAGACGTCCCGGCCGACCTGCGGGCCGAGCTGGCGGCCGAGCTCAACGTCGGGAGCATCTCGACCCTCGAGCCGGGGGCCGGGGGTGAGCACCTGGTCGACGTGTCGGTGAAGGCGAACTTCCGCAGCCTCGGCAAACGGTTCGGGAACCGGACCCCGGCAGTCGCTGCGGCGGTGGCCGCGGCGGCACCGGAACCGCTGGTCGCGGCGCTTCGGTCGGCCGGCCGGGCGGTCGTGCCGGTGGACGGGACCGACGTCGAGCTCCGGCCTGAGGACGTCGTCGTCCAGGAGTCCCCGCGCGAGGGTTGGACGGTCGCCAGCGCCGGTGGCGAGACGCTGGGGCTGGACCTCGCCATGACCCAGGAGCTCGAGGCGGCCGGCCGCGTGCGGGACATCATCCGGACGATCCAGGAGGGGCGGAAACGGTCTGGCTTCGAGATGACGCAGCGCATCGAGGTCGTCTGGCGCGCGACCGACCCGGTCACAGCGGAGCTCATGCGCGCGCAGAGCGCGACCATCGCGGCCGAGGTGCTCGCCTCCAGGATGGCCGAGGCCGCTCCGAACCAGCCCCTTCATGGCCCCGACAGCAGCCTCGTGGTCGACGACGAGATCGGCGTGAGCCTGGCGATGGTGCCGATTCGCTAGCCCGTGCGTCGATTCGTGTCGTTGTGGGTGTCGTCGCGCCAATCCCGAGCTGGCACGGGGTCACCCAGTGCCAAACTGTTTGGCACGGGGTGACCCCGTGCCAAACGCCCGTCGTGGAGCGCGCGTCGAGGCGGCGCTCAGAGCGTGCTGTGGTCCTCGCCCTTGCGCTCCTCCTCCTCGAGGATCCGGCCGAGGGCGCTACGCCCGCCGCCGGTCCCCGAGGTGCCGTACGGGGAGCTCGCTCCTGCCGAGCTCGGCGTGGCCGCTGACTCGGCCGACGCGTTGGACTCGGTCGGGCCGCTGTCGTCGCTCTCCCCCCCGTGGCTGCCGGCGTAGGCATGGCTCGCGCCCTGCGTGCCAGCGCCCGGTGTCGCGCGCCTGGCGTCGGACCCGCTGTCGGCGGATCCGCCCCCAGTGCTCGCCGCCGGAGCCAGCGGCGTGTCGTCGCTGCCGCGGGAGGTGAGCTGGGTGAGCTGACCCTCGAGGAACGAGCGCAACCGTCCCCGGTACTCGCGCTCGAACGACTTGAGACCTTCGACCTCGTGCGAGAGCCGGGCTCGCTCGGCCTCGAGCTTGCCCAGCGCGGTCTGCCGCTGCTGCTCGAGCTGCTGCTCGAGCGAGACCGTCCGCTCCCGAGTCTCGCGGTCGACCTGGTCGGCCTTGCTGCGAGCGTCGGTGGTGAGCCGGTCAGCCTGCTCCTTGGCGTCGGTGACCGTCGTCTCGGCCTCGGCGCGGGCCTCGTCGATCAGTTGGTCGGCCGTGCGCTGGGCAAGCGAGAGCAGCTTCGAGGCGGCCGCCGGGGCATCCTCAGCGGTCCGCACCACGATCTCCTGCGGCCGCGCGACCGGGGCCGGCACGGGAGCCGCTGCGACCGGCACGGGAGCCGCTGCGACTGGCTCGGGCTCGCGCTCGGGCTCGCGCTCTGGCTCTGGGTCCGGCTCGGGGGTCCTCACCGCCGCCGCGGGGGCGGGGGCGGCAGTGGTGGCCTCGGCGCGACCGGCGTCCGCGATCTTCTGCCGAAGGTCGTCGTTCTCCTTCAACAAGCGGATCAGCTCGGCCTCGACCTCGTCGAGGAACTCGTCGACCTCCGCCTGCTCATAACCTTCGCGCAGGCGGACGGTCGTGAAGAGCTTGTTCCGCACGTCCTCGGGAGTCAGAGGCATGTGCCACCTCGGTGTCGTTGGCGGGGTCTGGGCAGCGCGGCCGGCACCCGGTGGCAGGGGTGGTCAAGACGTCCACGGACGGCCGGCAGCGCGGTCAACGGTAGCGCGTTGCGGTCTCGGCCGGTGACTGGCCGGCCCTGCGCCTGCGGTCAGCAGGCGCCGTACGGGTGGAGCGCTCCTGTTGGGAGCGGCCGCCGGCCGCCCTCCCGGGCTCAGAACACGCTCTCGACCACGCGCTGCAGGACCTGCACGATGATGATCAGGATGAGGAAGGCGAGGTCGATCGCGATCCCGCCGATCCGCAGGGGCGGGATGAACCGACGGATGAGCTTCAGCGGCGGATCGGTCAGCGTGTACGTCACCTCGAGCGCGACCAGCATCGGACCGCGCGGCTCGTAGGACCGAGCGAACTGGAAGACGAAGTCCATGATCAACCGGAAGATGAGCAGCAGGAAGTAGATCCAGAGCGCTGCTGACAGGATGTCCCCGACGATCATGGCGCCAGCCTGTCATGCACGTGC
>JACCYY010000065.1 GCA_013696235.1 Sporichthyaceae bacterium
CCTCCCGGTGCGACGCTGCGCGACCTGCTGGTCTCGCTGGCGCCGCTGCCGATCCGGGCTGCCTCGGCCCGGCTCGACGCGGCCGAGCTGGCCATGATGGACAGCGACGACGAGCCGACCCAGCTCCGCTACGCCCAGGCCCTCGCCGACTGGGGCGACGCTGGCGGGTACGACGCCGAGGTGCTGTGGGACACCTGCACGGTCGCCGCGCTCGGGATCCCGTACGACCGGGCGCAGCATCGCGACCTGGGCACGCTGTCCGGCGGCGAGCAGAAGCGCCTCGCCCTGGAGGCGCTGCTGCGCGGCCCCGACGAGGTCCTCCTGCTCGACGAGCCGGACAACTTCCTCGACGTCCCGGGCAAGCGCTGGCTCGAGGACAGGCTGCTCGAGTCACCGAAGACCGTCCTGCTCGTGTCGCACGACCGCGAGCTGCTGGCCCGTACGGCGACCCGGATCGTGACCGTCGAGGCTGGCTCGACCTGGGTCCACGGAGGAGGTTTCGCGTCCTACCACGAGGCCAGGCTGGAGCGGCACGAGCGCCTCGACGAGCTGCGCCGACGGTGGGACGAGGAGCACGCCAAGATCAAGGCACTCGTGATCATGTACCGGCAGAAGGCGACGTACAACTCCGACATGGCCAGCCGGTTGCAGGCGGCAGTCACCCGGCTGGAGCGGTTCGAGAAGGCCGGCCCGCCGGAGGAGCGGCCCAAGGACCAGAAGATCAAGATGCGTCTGCGCGGTGGCCGGACCGGGCTTCGCGCGGTCACCTGCGAGCAGCTCGAGCTCACCGGTCTCATGAAGCCGTTCGACCTCGAGGTGTTCTTCGGCGAGCGGGTCGCGGTGCTCGGCTCGAACGGATCGGGCAAGTCGCACTTCCTCCGTCTCTTGGCCGGATGGCCGGCCACGGACGCGGTCACGCACACGGGACGGTGGAAGCTCGGTGCGCGGGTCGTCCCCGGTCACTTCGCTCAATCGCACGAGCGACCAGAGCTCGCCGGCCGTACGCCGCTGGAGATCCTCTGGGACGTCGCGTCGCTGCAGATCGAGGGCGCGGCCCCAGCGCTGTCCCGCTACGAGCTGACGGGTCAGCGCGACCAGCGCTTCGAGACGCTGTCCGGTGGCCAGCAGGCGCGCTTCCAGATCCTCCTGCTCGAGCTGGAGGGCTCGACGCTCCTGCTCCTCGACGAGCCGACGGACAACCTCGACCTGGCCAGTGCCGAGGCCCTCGAGACGGGGCTCGCCGCGTACGAGGGGACCGTCATCGCGGTCACCCACGACCGGTGGTTCGCGCGGTCGTCCGACCGGTTCCTGGTCTTCGGCTCCGGCGGCGGCGTCTACGAGGCACCCGAGCCGGTGTGGGACGAGGGTCGCGTCGCCCGTCCGCGCTGACGACGCACGGGCTGACGACGACGGGTTGACTTTGACCCGCGTGCGCGACGGCCGGTATCCTGCCGGTCCGTGTGTGCGCCGTCGAAGCGGCGCGCGCGTGGGTGCTCTCCGATCAGCGTCTGCGCATCCCCGCTGGCCAGTCGATCGGCGCCCAGCACCAAACCACTCTCGACGAGACGAAGGCTTACGACTGTGCGCACGTACAGCCCCAGGGCCACTGACGTGAACCGCCAGTGGCACGTGATCGACGCCACGGACATCGTGCTCGGCCGGCTCGCCAGCCATGCTGCGACGCTGATCCGGGGCAAGCACAAGGCGATGTTCGCGCCGCACGTCGACACCGGCGACTTCGTCATCATCGTGAACGCGGACAAGATCGCGCTCACCGGCAACAAGCGCGAGCAGAAGATGGCCTACCGCCACTCCGGCTACCCGGGTGGACTGCGGTCGGTGTCGTACGCACAGCTGCTGGAGAAGGACCCTCGCCGGGCGGTGGAGAAGGCGGTCCGCGGGATGCTTCCGCACAACCGGCTCGGTCGCCAGCTGATCGGCAAGCTCAAGGTCTACGCCGGTCCCGACCACCCGCACCAGGCGCAGCAGCCCAGCCAGTACGAGCTCGGCCAGGTCGCCCAGTAGTGCACCGGCCCAGGTCGGTCGAGTCCGGCCGACCACCCAAGACCAGCACCGACGTACGAACACCCGAGAGCGAACTTCCGAGAGGATCAGGCGCAGAGTGAGCGCAGACGCCAGCACCGACACCGTCGCGGCGGTGACCACCTTCGAGAGCGCCCCGAGTTCCACTGGGCCCTCGGAGTACAGCAGCGAGAGCAGTGCCAGCCGCATCGCGACCATCGCCGCGTGCGCCGCGACCGGCCGCCGGAAGCAAGCGGTGGCACGCGTACGCCTCACACCGGGCACCGGTCAGTACACCGTCAACGGCCGGACGCTCGAGGAGTACTTCCCGAACAAGGTGCACCAGCAGCTCGTGAACGAGCCGTTCGTCACCCTCGAGCAGGTGGACCGGTACGACGTCGTGGCCCGGATCCACGGTGGCGGCACCTCCGGCCAGGCCGGGGCGCTGCGGCTCGGCATCGCCCGCTCGCTCAACGCGGTCGACACCGAGGCCAACCGGCCGAGCCTCAAGAAGGCTGGATTCCTCACCCGTGACCCGCGGGCGAAGGAGCGCAAGAAGGCAGGTCTCAAGAAGGCCCGCAAGGCGCCGCAGTACTCCAAGCGCTGACGAGCCGTCGTGGGCCGGGTCTTCGGCACCGACGGCGTCCGCGGGGTCGCGAACCGCGATCTCACGGTCGAGCTCACACTCGACCTGTCGGTGGCGGCCGCCCACGTGCTCGGGGAGGTCAGTGCGTTCGCCGGCCACCGCCCGAGCGCGGTCGTCGGCCGTGACCCGCGTGCCTCGGGGGAGTTCCTCGAGGCCGCGGTGGTCGCGGGGCTCGCCAGTGCCGGCGTGGACGTCTGGATCCTCGGAGTGGTCCCGACGCCGGCGGTCGCCTACCTGACCGCAGCACTCGGCGCCGACCTCGGCGTAGTGATCTCCGCCTCGCACAACCCGGCACCGGACAACGGCATCAAGTTCTTCGCTCGCGGTGGCCGCAAGCTCGACGACGCGATCGAGCTCGCCATCGAGGAGCGGCTCGGCGAGGGATGGCAGCGCCCGCTCGGTCCCGGCGTCGGCCGCGTGCACGACGCGCGCGAGTCCGCCCGCGCGTACGCCGACCATCTGCTCCGCACGTTGCCGAACCCGCTCGACGGGATCAGCGTCGTCGTCGACTGCGCCAACGGGGCTGCGTACGAGCTTGCTCCCGAGGTGCTCCGCCGCGCCGGTGCGAAGGTCGACGCGATCGGCACCAGCCCGGACGGGCTCAACATCAACGAAGCCTGTGGATCGACTGATCTGCGCGCGCTGCAGCGGCGGGTCGTCGAGATCGGTGCGGACGTCGGGATCGCCCTCGACGGCGACGCGGACCGGCTCATGGCGGTCGACGCCGACGGCGAGGTGGTCGACGGCGACCAGGTCATGGCGGTGCTCGCGATCGCCTGGAACGAGCGCGGTGAGCTCGCCAAGAGCACCGTGGTGGCCACGGTGATGTCGAACCTCGGGTTCAAGATCGCAATGGCCGAGGCCGGCATCGCCGTCGTCGAGACCGCGGTCGGCGACCGGTACGTGCTCGAGGCCATGCATGCCGGCGGCTTCTCCCTCGGTGGCGAGCAGTCCGGGCACGTGATCATGCTCGAGCACGCGACGACCGGCGACGGACTCCTGGTGGGCCTGCACCTGCTCGCCCGCATGGCCGAGACCCGTCGCTCCCTCGCCGATCTTGCCGGCGCGATGGCGAAGCTCCCGCAGGTTCTGGTGAACGTGACCGGTGTCGACAAGTCCCGGGTCGAGAGCGATGACCGGCTGGCGGCGTCGGTCCGGGTCGCCGAAGATGAGCTCGGCTCGACCGGACGCGTGCTGCTGCGCCCGTCGGGCACGGAGGCGATGGTGCGGGTCATGGTGGAAGCGCCGACGCACGACCAGGCCGCCGCGGTCGCCGAGCGGCTCGCCGAGGTCGTCCGCGACCGCCTGGCGTAGTAGCTCCGGTGGGCGATCGGCCACGCTGCTACGTGCTGGTTCGGCGATGCATCCACCACTCGGTGAAGTCCGCGCAGCGTCCGTCGTCGCCGAAGCGGACGACCCAGAGATGCGTTGCTGAGTCACGCCGCGAGCGAATCGGCCGCAACGGCGATCAAGCCGTCGTCGTTGACCACGCCTACCCTCGTGTCGGTCAGCACGAGGAGAGGACAGGTCATGCAGTACGGTTTCGTGCTCCCTTACGGCGACGCGCGCAAGGCCGCCGACACGGCGAGGTCGTGCGAGGAGTCGGGTTGGGACGCCTTCTTCGTGTGGGAGCCGGTCTGGGGGATCGACGCGTGGGTCTGCCTCACCGCAGCCGCGATGGTCACCGAGCGGATCAAGCTCGGCACCATGCTCACCCCTCCGTCGCGCATGCGACCGTGGAAGCTCGCCAGCGAGACCGCGACGCTGGACAACCTGTCCGGCGGTCGGGTCATCCTGGCGGTCGGCCTCGGCGCGATCGACACGGGCTTCGCGGAGTTCGGCGAGGAGACCGACCGGCTGGTACGGGCCGAGCTGCTGGACGAGAGCCTGGAGATCATCACCGGCCTCTGGGCCGGCCAGCCCTTCGCGTACGAGGGCAAGCACTACACCGTGGCGCCCTGCTCGTTCTTGCCACCGCCGCCGCCGGTCCAGCAGCCGCGCATCCCGATCTGGGTGGTCGGCGCATGGGGCAAGCCGCGCTCGATGCGCCGTGCCCTGCGCTACGACGGGCTGCTCCCGCACGTCAGCCATCCCGAGGAGGTGAGTCCGCAGCTCGTCGCCGAGATGCGTGCACATGCCGATCGCGAGCGCGGCCCGGACGCCGGCCCGTACGACATCGTGGTCGAGGCGGAGTCCTCCGCTGACGACGCGGTGGCCGCACGCGCGAAGGCGAAGCCGTACGAGGAGGCCGGTGCGACCTGGTGGATCGAGTCGCCGTGGGGGATCACCGGCCCTGCTGCCGAGGAGCGCCTGCGCGCCCGCATCCTCGCCGGCCCGCCGCGCTGAGCGCGCGGCGTGGCTCGGTGTGCGGTCAGGGGCTCGATGATGGCGTGATGAGTGCCAGCGATGCGTCTGCCCCGGGTCCGCCGCGCCTGCACGAGGACGAGCCGCACCGCGGCCGGTTGTCCGCGCGGCTGAACTGGCTGCGGGCCGGGGTGCTGGGCGCCAACGACGGCATCGTGTCGACGGCTGGCCTGGTCGTGGGTGTGGCTGGCGCGACCACGGCCCGGGCCCCGATCCTCACGGCCGGGGTCGCGGGGCTCGTGGCCGGTGCGGTGTCGATGGCGCTGGGTGAGTACGTGTCGGTCAGCAGCCAGCGTGACACCGAGCGGTCGCTCCTGGCCAAGGAGCGGATGGAGCTCGAGCAGTTCCCCGATGAGGAGCTCGACGAGCTGGCGGCGATGTACCAGGCGAAAGGGCTCAGCGAGGCGACGGCACGGACGGTGGCCGAGGAGCTGACCGCCAACGATGCGTTCGCCGCGCACGTCGACATCGAGCTGGGCATCGACCCGGATGCACTGATCAATCCGTGGCACGCCGCTGGAGCGTCGGCGATCGCGTTCACCCTCGGGTCGCTCCTGCCGCTGGCAGCGATCTCGCTGCCGCCGACGGGCGCACGGGTCGCGGTGACGTTCGCCGCGGTCCTGCTTGCACTCGCCGTGACCGGAGCCGTCAGCGCAGGGCTCGGTGGCGCACGCAGAGGTCCGGCGGTCGCGCGGTTGGTCACCGGTGGCGCGCTGGCGATGGTCGTCACGTACGCCATCGGGCAGCTCGTTGGTTCCGCGATCGGGACCTGACGACCGAGGCTCGTCGCGATCGGGTGTTCGCGGTCACCCCGGCGGGAGATCGGCGACCGGCTGGAGGTGCATCGTGGTGCCGGACTGCTCGAACAGGTGCGCGACGGTCGCCCGGCCGGGGTCGGCACGGTAGGCGTCGAGCGCCCCGGCCGACGGGAAGCGAAGCACGTGCACCTCGACCTGGCCGTCCGAACCACGCAACCGCCGCTCGACCCGCCCGCCGTGTGCCCGCATGACGGGGAGCACCGCTCGCTCGTACGCCTGGAACGCCTCGACACCGGACGCGGGCACGTGGAAGGTCGCGACGTACAGGACGCTTGCCTCGATCGGCTCGGACGCCAGCGCGGGCGAGCTCTCCCAGCTGGTCCCAGGGCGCTCGAGGTAGTTGCCGCCGGCTGGGCCGAACCCGAGCTCGGCGTAGAGGCCGTGCGCGTCGCGGGTGTGCAGCATCCAGCGCCAGCCGGCCGCCGCGCCCTCCTCCACCATGGCGCGGGCCAGCGCCCGGCCGACACCACGACCGCGGTGCTCCGGCGCCACGACCACGTCGGCGAGGTAGCCGAGGGTCTCGCCGTCGGCCATCGCCCGAGCGAACCCGACCAGCTGGTCCTCGTGGTACGCGGCAAGCACGCGCCACGAGCCGGCCAGCTGGCGCTCGACGACGTCGCGGGTCCGAGAGCGGGCCCAGTACGCGTAGCGCTCGATCAGGTCCCAGGCGGCGTCGAGATCGAGCCGGGCGCGGTCGTCGTCGAGCTCGTACCCGCCGGGCAGCGTCATCACGGGCCTCCGGTCAGAGCTTGCGGAGCCGGATGCGCTGGACCGAGTGATCGGCGGCCTTGCGCAGGACGAGGGTGGCCCGACCGCGGGTCGGCAGGATGTTCTCGCGGAGGTTCAGCTCGTTGATCGACTGCCAGATCCCGGTGGCCAGCTCGACCGCCTCGTCGTCGGACAGCACCGCGAACCGGTGGAAGAACGAGGCCGGGTTTGCGAAGGCCGTCTCGCGCAGGGCGAGGAACCGGTCGACGTACCACTGCTGGACGTGCGCAGTGTTCGCGTCGACGTAGATCGAGAAGTCGAAGAAGTCCGACACCGCGAGCCCGGCGCTGCCGTCGGCTCTGGCCCGGGCCGGCTGCAGGACGTTGAGCCCCTCCACGATCAGCACGTCCGGTCGCTCCACCACGGCCCACTCGCCGGGGACGATGTCGTAGGAGAGGTGCGAGTACACCGGCGCCTTCACCTCGGTCGCCCCGGACTTCACCTCCGACACGAAGCGCAGCAGGGCGCGCTGGTCGTAGGACTCGGGGAACCCCTTCCGCTCGAGCAGCCCGCGCCGCTCGAGCTCGGCGTTCGGCAGCAGGAAGCCGTCGGTGGTGATCAAGGAGACCCGTGGATGGTCCGGCCATCTCGCGAGCAGCAGCTGCAGGAGGCGCGCGGTGGTGCTCTTGCCGACCGCGACGCTGCCGGCGATCCCGATGACGTAAGGCACGCGCTCCTGCTGCTCGCCGAGGAACGTGCCGGTGGCGGCCCGAAGACCATGGATCGCCGCGACGTACAGGTTGAGCAGGCGGGACAGCGGCAGGTACACCGCTGCCACCTCGTCGAGGTCGACGTTGTCGCCGAGCCCCCGTACCTCGTCGAGCTCCTCGAGCGAGAGGGGGAGCGGCGTGCTGGCCCGCAGCGCCGACCAGTCGATGCGGTCGAGCTCGACGTACGGCGTGACCTCGCGCACAGCGCCCACGCGCGGAACCCTACGGGCTGGCCGGGGTAGGGGCCGTCGACGGAGGCGTGGCTGGTCGGGCCGCGACCGGGCGGCTAGCATGGCCACGCTGCCGGATCTCCGGAGGAGCCCGGCTGCACACAACAGCACACCGATGACGTCGTCATGTGGGGGAAGCCGGTCTGAGTCCGGCGCTGACCCGCAACCGTAGGTCGTCCGACGCCCGAGTTCGGGTCGTGGACGGCGAGCCGGAGCACCCGCCGACGACTGAAGCGGCTCCATCAATACCGTCGTGGCCTGCGGGGCGGAGCCTCCCGAACCGTCGTGGTTCGCATCCCGCCCCCGTTGACGTCCTGTCCTCCGGACGTCGCCGGGGGCGTCGTCCGTCCCACGGCAGTCTTCTGGTGGTGCCCCGACGGGACGCGACTCGACCGAGAGGCGCCAGCATGACCCGCTCCACCACACCCCTCCGCCGGCGCGCCGGCCACGTGCTCGGCCGGGTCGCCCTGCTCGCCCCGGTCGCCACCGTTGCCATGGTCACGATCGCTGCTGGCCCTGCGCACGCCGCACCGCCGGACGACGCCGCGGCGTACCTCGTCGCGCAGCTCACGGACGGCGACCACGTCGAGATCGGTGGGTTCGTCCAGTACGGCCCGACGATCGACGTGGGGCTCGGCCTGCGTGCCGCCGACAGCCGCGCCGCGACGCTGGCCGCGATCACCGACTATCTGACAACCGCCGGCTCGGTCGACGAGTACGTCCACGGCGGCGAGTTCGACGCGCCGGATGCCGCCTACGCCGGAGCGGCCGGCAAGCTCGGGTTCTTCGTCTCGATCACCGGCGGCGACCCCCGCGACATCGCCGGTGAGGACCTCGTGAACACCCTGCTCGACCTGGAGGGAGCCGACGGTCGGTTCTCCGACCGCAGCGACTTCGGCGACTTCTCGAACGTGCTCGGCCAGTCGTTCGCGATCCTGTCGCTGACCGCCGCGGAGGGCGTCGAGCCGTCCGAGGCCGCCGTGCACGTACTCGTCGACCGAGTCTGCGGTCGTCACGTAGTCGGTGATCGCGGCCAGCGTCGCGGTGCGGCTGTCGGCGGCAAGCAGGCCGAGCCCGACGTCAATCGTCGGGCCGTACTGGACGAAGCCACCGATCTCGACGTGGTCGCCCTCGGTGAGCTGCGAGACGAGGTACGCCGCGGCGTCGTCCGGGGGTGCGGCCTGGGCCGGTCCAGCGGCGAGCGTGACCGTGGCAGCTGCGACGACCGGGGCGAGCAGGGCGATCCGGGCGATCCGGCCGAGCACGCGGCTGGCGGGCCGGCGGCGGGTGGTGGTGGAACGGGTCATGCAGGCGCCTCTCGGTCGAGTCGCGTCCGGTCGGGGCACCACCAGAAGACAGCCGTGGGACGACGGTGCCCCCGGCGACGTCCGGAGGACAGGACGTCAACGGGGGCGGGATGCGAACCACGACGGTTCGGGAGGCTCCGCCCCGTAGGCCACGACGGTGTTGATGGAGCCGGTTCGGTCGTCAGTGGGTGCTCCGGCTCACCGTCCGCGACCCGCTGGGCGGGCGACGGACGACCTACGGTTGCGGGTCAGCGCCGGACTCAGACCGGCTTCCCCCACACGACGACGTCATCGGTGTGCTGTTGTGTGCCGCCGTCTCCTCTGGAGATCAGGCAGCGTGGACATGCTAGCCGCCTCGCCGCCGCCCGAACACCCACGCATCCGTCCACGGCCCCACCCTGGCCAGCCCGTAGGGTTCCGCGCGTGGGCGCAGTGCGCGAGGTCACGCCGTACGTCGAGTTCGACCGCGACGACTGGTCCGCGCTGCGCGCGAGCACCCCACTCCCGCTGTCGGTCGAAGAGCTCGACGAGGTGCGCGGCCTCGGCGACAACGTCGACCTGGACGAGGTGGCCGCGGTCTACCTTCCGCTCTCGCGCCTGCTCAACCTCTACGTCGCGGCGACCG
>JACCYY010000108.1 GCA_013696235.1 Sporichthyaceae bacterium
CGCTGACCGCCCTCGCCAGCGCACGGGTCGATGTGATGAGCGCGCTGGTGAGCTTCGAGCGGGTCTTCGAGGTGCTCGACCTCGTGCCGCTCATCCGCGAGAAGCCCGACGCTGTCCAGGTGCCGGACGGAGAGGTGTCCGTCGAGCTCGACGACGTGCGGTTCGCGTACCCGTCCGCGGACAAGGTCTCCCTCGCCTCGCTGGAAGAAGTCGCCCAGCTCGACCAGCGAGCCGGTGTCGAGGTGCTGCACGGCGTGTCCTTCCGCGCGGAGCCTGGGCAGCTGGTCGCCCTGGTTGGAACGTCGGGGGCCGGCAAGTCCACGATCGCGCAGCTGATCCCGCGGCTCTACGACGTCGACGCCGGCGCAGTACGGCTGGGTGGTGTGGACGTCCGGGACCTGACGCTCAGCTCGATCCGGGACACGATCGGGATGGTCACCCAGGACGGGCACCTCTTCCACGAGTCGATCCGGGCCAACCTGCTCCTGGCGCAGCCCGAGGCTCCCGAGGAGGAGCTCTGGGATGCCCTGCGCCGAGCGCGGCTGGCCGTTCTCGTCGAGGCGCTGCCCGACGGTCTCGACACGGTGGTCGGTGAGCGCGGCTACCGGCTCTCCGGCGGCGAGCGGCAGCGCCTCACGATCGCCCGGGTCCTGCTGGCCAGGCCGCGTGTCGTGATCTTGGACGAGGCGACCGCCCACCTCGACTCGACCTCCGAGGCGGCGGTGCAGGCAGCCCTTCGCGAGGCGCTCACCGGCCGGACCGCGGTCGTGATCGCGCACCGGCTCTCGACCGTACGGACGGCTGATGTGATCCTCGTGGTCGAGGCCGGGAGGATCATCGAGCGCGGCACACACACCGAGCTGCTCGCCGCCGGTGGGCGGTACGAAGAGCTCTACCGGACCCAGTTCGAGACAGCAGCTCAGCCCGAGGTGCTCGCTCAGTCCTAGTGGATCTCACCGCGGTACGCGCCGGTCTCGCCGCCGCGGCCCTCGATGAACTCCTTGAACCGCTCCAGATCCGCCTTCACCTGACGGTCCACGACGCCGATCTTGTCGCCAGCCTGCTCGATGAAGCCCTCGGGCTCGAAGTCCAGCACGACGGTGACCTTGGTCTGGCGCTCCCCCAGGCGGTCGAACGTCACCACGCCGCGATGGCTCGGGCCGTCGACGCTCTGCCAGGCGATGCGCTGGTCGGGGACCTGGTCGACGATCTCGGTGTCGAACTCACGGGTCACACCAGCGATGGACGTGACCCAGTGGTTGCGCTTGTCGTCGACCTGGGTGATCGAGTCCACACCAGACATGAAGTTCGGGAACGTCTCGAACTGCGTCCACTGGTCGTACGCGGTCCGGACCGGGACGGCCACCTCGACGGTCTCTTCCTTCGTGCTCATGACGACTCCTTCTGCAGTGATGTTGGTCAGGCGTACCTCGTTGCGCGTCCTGTACCCAGCGCGCAGCCGCCTTACCCGTAGGTGCGAACGAGCGGCGTGACGCTGTTGCCTCCGCCGCGCTGATCTGACGGGAGACCGAGACCTCTTGGCGCCGTCCTCGACCGGCTGCCACCGTGGGAGAGCATCACCCCACTCGACACGGTTTCGCGGAGTAGCGCCGACGCTCTCGATCGCGCGCGCTGGGCCGAGCTCGGGACCCCGACGACGAGGCCCGCGCCGACGAAGCCGGGGCACGGCGGCGAGGCGATGAACCCGTCGCAGTCCGTCAAGTGGCTCGAGCAACGTGGCGCGGGATCAGCGGAGCGGCCGCGGAGCTGATCCAGGTTCGATCTCGAGCGCTCAGACCAGCACCGGATGGGCGGACTCGTCGACCGTACGGTCTCGCGACCCAGTTCCGGGCTGCGGAGAGGGTGGACCGATCGGTCCGCCGTCGTCGGGGTCGTCATCGTCTGGATCGTTCGGACCGCCCGAGATCGACCATCCCGGCCTCGGTGGCAATGCCATCGCCGGCGCGCCGGCGACACCACCCACGCCGAACGCGAGCAGCAGGACCACCGCCCTGACGGCGCGACATTCGACGAGACGACGCACCGGCACCTCCGCTGCGATCGGGCACCTGAGCTCCGACAAGGCATGTTCGGGG
>JACCYY010000143.1 GCA_013696235.1 Sporichthyaceae bacterium
CTCGGCCTGGTCACCTTGCTGGTCGCGGCGACCAGCGCGGCGGCCGTGCTCGGGCCGGACCTCGGCGGCCTCGTGGGCGACCGCGCCACGATCCTGGTCGTGCTCGGCGCGCTGCTCATCGGCGGCATCGTCGGCTCCCTGCTGCGCATCGAGGAGCGTCTGGAGGGTCTGGGCGCGGTGCTGCAACGCCGGTTCAGCACCAGGCCGACGCGGACGGGACCAGCCGCGCCTGAGATCGGGGCGGCGGACTCGGCCGAGGAGCGCCGGCGGTTCATCGAGGGCTACGTGTCCGCCTCGTTGCTCTTCTGCGTCGGGCCGCTCACCATCCTCGGCTCGCTGTCCGACGGTCTCGGCCGCGGGATCGACCAGCTCGCGCTCAAGTCCGTGCTGGACGGGTTCGCCTCGATCGCGTTCGCGGCGTCGCTCGGCTGGGGGGTCGCCGCGTCGGCGCTGACCGTGCTCGCGGTGCAGGGGTCGCTGACGGTGCTCGGCGTCGCCCTGGGCGATCTGCTCCCAGACGGCCATGTGGCGGCGATCACGGCCACTGGTGGCCTGCTGCTGGTCGGGGTGGCGCTCCGCCTGCTCCGGATCAAGCAGCTTCCGGTCGGCGATCTCCTGCCGGCACTGCTCGTCGCGCCCCTGCTGGCCCAGCTCGTGTCGTCGCTGCGCTGATCGCCGCTCGTTAGTCCTCGCCGAGGTAGGCCTTGCGCACGTCGTCGTTGGCGAGGAGGGCGGCGCCGGTGTCGTGCAGCACGATCTTGCCGGTCTCCATGACGTACCCGCGCTGGGCCAGCCGCAGTGCGGCCTGGGCGTTCTGCTCGACCAGGAGGATCGTCGTCCCCCGCTCCTGGAGCTCCTTCACCGTGGTCATGATCTTCTGCATCATGATCGGCGAAAGCCCCATCGACGGCTCGTCGAGCATGAGCAGCGTCGGCTGGCACATCAGCGCTCGACCCATGGCGAGCATCTGCTGCTCGCCACCAGAGAGCGTGCCGGCACGCTGCTTGCGACGCTCGCCGAGCACCGGGAACAGCTCGTACGCGCGCGCGATGTCTTTCTGGATCGCCGGCCCGTCGCGCCGGATGAACGCACCGAGCAGAAGGTTCTCCTCGATCGTCATCACCGGGAAGATGTGCCGGCCCTCGGGCGAGTGGGCCAGCCCCCGCTCGACGATCATGTGCGCCGGCACGCCGTTGATCCGCTGTCCCTTGAACCGGACCTCGCCGGCCACGGGCGTCAGCAGGCCGGAGATCGTCCGCAAGGTGGTTGTCTTGCCGGCTCCGTTGACGCCGATGAGCGAGACGACCTCGCCCTCCTCGACGACCAGGTCGATGCCCTTGACTGCCTCGATCTTGCCGTAGGCGACCCGGAGGCCGGAGACCTCGAGCAGCGCGGTCACGGCGTCGCCTCCCGATCATGGTCGGGCGTTGGTTCGGCGGTGCGTGCGCGTTCCTCGGCGGCGAGCACCTCGAGGACCTCCTCGTCGCTCTCGTCCGCGTCGGTCGGCTCGCCGAGGTAGGCAGCCACCACCCGTTCGTCGCGCTGCACCTCGACCGGGCTGCCCTCGACCAGCTTCTGGCCCTGGACCAGCACGGCGACGCGGCTGCAGAGGCTGAAGATGAACCGCATGTCGTGCTCGATGACGACGACGGCCAGGCCGCGGTCGCGGATGGCGAAGACCAGGTCGCGGGCGTCTGTGGTCTCCCGCTCGTTCATGCCGGCGGTCGGCTCGTCGAGCAGGAGCAGTCCCGGGTCGCTGGCAAGCGCACGGGCGATCTCGAGGCGGCGCTGGTCGCCGTAGGGCAGGTTGCGCGCGAGCGTGCCCCCGGCCCGGGTGAGGCCGACGAACTGGAGCAGCTCCCGGGCCTTGTCGACGCTGCCCTTCTCCTCACGCTTGAAATTGCTCGTGCGCGCGATGGCTGAGCCGAGCCCGGACTTCGTCCGGGTGTGCGACCCGACCTGGACGTTCTCCAGCGCCGTCATGTGCTGGAACAGCCGGATGTTCTGGAACGTCCTGGCCACCCCCGCGTCGGTGACCTTGTAGGACACCGAGGGCAGCACGGTGCCGCGGTAGCGCACCTC
>JACCYY010000164.1 GCA_013696235.1 Sporichthyaceae bacterium
GGCCCGGACCGCAGAGGCCCACGGCTTCACCGAGATCAGCCACACGCTCGAGGTGTTCGGCACCTGCGAAGCCTGCACGTCCTGACCCGAGCGATCGACGCTCCAAGGTGAGAGAAGTCTCATCCAGACGCCATGGAGCACTCATCGTCGATCGAGACGATCCGAGGGGTTCACAGCCTTTGGAAAGGGTCCTCATGCGACGCGCCTTTGTCATCGCCACCTGCACGGCGTCGGTGCTCGGCATCGCGACCTCTGGCTGGACGCCATCTCGTGTCTCCGACGACGTCCCGATCCGGCTGATCATCCAGGAGTCCGCTCCGAGCACCCCCGCCGCCGAGAGCCTCGTCGCGTCCCTCGGCGGGCGGGTCCTGAGTCAGCTGGGCATCGTCGGTGGGTTCGCCGCCGTCCTGCCGACGTCAGCTCTCACCGATCTGCAGCGGAGCGATGCGATCGCGTACGCGTGGCCGGACGGTCAGGTGCGGATGAGCGACACCCCGGGCCTGGAGGAGTACGACGTCCTGCCCCCGAACCGGGTGTGGCAGGACGCGATCGGGCTCGATGAGGTTGGGCCGGAGATCACCGGCGCCGGGGTGACCGTCGCGGTCCTGGACACCGGCATCACCCGGAGGCTGGACTTCGGCAACCGCGTCACCGCCCGGGTGGATCTCACCCCGGACGGTGACGGGTACGACGAGTACGGCCACGGCACTCATATGGCCGGCATCGTCGGCGGCGACGGGGCGCGATCCGACGGGAGGTGGCGCGGCTCCGCTCCCGGGGTCACCTTGCTCCCGGTGAAGGTCGCCAGCTGGAACGGCGCCACGGACGTCTCCGTCGTGCTCGCGGCGATGGAGTGGATCGCGGTCCATAGAGACGAGTACGGCATCGACATCCTGAGCCTTTCGTTCGGGACCGACTCGTCCCAGGACTACGAGATCGACCCGCTCGACTTCGCGGTCGAACGACTCTGGAACGCAGGTGTCGTGATCGTCGCTGCGGCCGGCAACCGCGGCGAAGGCGGCAGCAAGATCGACAAGCCCGGAGACGACCCGCGCGTGATCACCGTCGGCGCCGCTGACCTGCACGACACCGTCGGGACCGCGGACGACACCGTCGCGCTCTTCTCCAGCCGGGGACCTACCCAGGACGGCGTGGCCAAGCCCGATCTGGTCGCCCCAGGCATCACGATCGTCTCGCAGCGCGCGCCGGGGAGCACGATCGATGCGATGCGCCCGGCGGCCAGGCTCGGAAAGCACCACTTCAAGGGCACCGGAACCTCGCAGTCCACCGCGATGGTGGCCGGCGTCGCAGCGCTCGTGCTCGACGCAGCGCCCGGACTCTCCCCCGACCAGGTGAAAGAGATCCTTCTCACCACGGCGTCGCCCATGACCGAAGGCGTCAACGGCGCCGGTGCCGGCCTGGTGAACGCTGAACGAGCCGTCGACCTGGCCACCACCGCCCCCCCGGACAGCCCACCGCCGACGGCGACGCCGTCCACCGGCAAGGGCTCGATCGATTCCAGCCGTGGCAACACGAAGCCGTACACCGACCTCGACGGCGACGGCGATCCCGAGCAGGTCTCCGGCGAGATCGACGTGCTCGGCAGCCCGTTCGACAGCACCGCGTGGGCGGCGCGACCCTGGAACGCCACCGCCTGGGCAGCATCACCGTGGTCGACGCTGACCAACGTCTCGCCCGGCTGGATGAGCACCGTGTGGCCGCCAGACTCGTGGGCGGGCTTGGGCTGGGACGAGAACTCTTGGACGGCCAAGTCATGGCGTGATGCCGACTGGAACCCGGGCAACTGGACCGCGAAGTCCTGGCGCGCAGCAGCCTGGAACTAGGTCCTCATGGCTGACGGCCCACGGGGATGGCCGCGATCGGCGAAGGTCGTGATCGCCGCCGTGCTCCTAGCCGGAGCGGCGTGCGTGGCGTACTGGCTCCGGTCGGTGGGCGGCTGGACGACGGCCGACGCCGTCGCCGTCGTCGTGCTCGCCGCCGGCGTCGCGCTGGGTGAGCTGTTCCAGTTCGAGCTGCGGTATCGCACCGAACGGGTTACCTACTCCATCACCGACGCCCTCTGGACGTCCGCGCTGTTCCTGGTCCGGCCGAGCGTGCTCAGCCTCGGTCTCGTGGTCGGCGTCCTCGTGGGGCAGTCCGTCCAGGCGTGGGACCTGGTCAAGGTGGCGTTCAACGCCGCCCAGTTCGTCGTCGGCATCACCGCCGCGATCGTCGTCTACGGCCTGTTCGGATCCCCGCCGGTCACCCAACCGGTGGGCTGGCTCGCCGCCGCCGCCGCGATGGCCGCCTTCCAGGTCGTGAACACGGTGCTCATGGCGGCGATCATCAGCCTGATCGAGAAGGAGCCGTTCTGGCGGGTGGCACTGGTCCCGACCGGCGTTCTCCACTGGGTCGGCAACCTGTCCGTCGGGATCCTCGGCGCCCTGCTCTGGACCGTCGCACCGACGGGCCTGCCTTTGCTGCTGGTCCCCCTCGGCGTGAGCTTCATCGCGTACCGAGGATGGCTCCGGACCATCGCCGAGCGCGATGCGATGCGCGAGATGGCCCACGGCGCGGAGTCGATCTCCCGCAGCGGCGACTTCGCCGCCCGGGTGACCGTCCCTCCGGATCCGGCTGACCAGGACGCTCGACAGCTCGCTGCCACCCTCAACCTCATGCTGGACCGCCTCGAGGCGGCGTTCGAGCGCGAGCGCCAGTTCATCCGGGAGAGCTCGCACGAGCTGCGGACACCGATCACGATCTGCCGGGGGCACCTGGAGATCCTCGGCCCCAACCCGGATCCGGACGAGCTGCGCGAGACCGTCGAGCTGGTCCTCGACGAGCTCCAGCGCATGGGTCGGATCGTGGACGACATGAATCTCCTGGTCCGCATGGAAGACCCGGCGTCGCTCCGACGCGAACCGGTCCAGGTCGACCGCCTGGTCGAGGACGTGGCCGCCAAGGCCACGCCACTGCTGAACGGGCACCTTCGCGTCTCGGCCGCTCCCGGTCTCGACCACACCGTGGACGCCGACTCCCAACGGCTCACCCAGGCGTTGATCAACTTGGTGAACAACGCCCAGCGGCACACACCGGACGGGACGCAGGTCGAGATCCGCGTCGTGGACGAGCCCACGAACTGGCGGTTCGAGGTGGCGGACCAGGGCCCCGGTCTGCAGGCTGCCGATGAAGCGACGGTCTTCCGACCGTTCATCACCGGACGGACCCGATCACCAGGCAACGGCCTGGGCCTCGCTATCGTCTCCGGGATCGCCCGGGCCCACGGGGGCTCGGCGGGCGTCGACAACCGTCCAGGCGCCGGAGCGACGTTCTGGGTGAGGGTGCCGCGGTGAACGTCCTGCTGGTCGAAGACGAACCACGAGTGGCTGCGTTCGTCAGCAAGGGCCTACGGGCGCGGGGTCACAAAGTGCACTGGGCCAGCGCCGGGAGACCCGCACTGCTCGCCCTCGATGGACCCGGGTGGGACCTCGTCCTCCTCGACCTCGGCCTGCCCGACATCGATGGCCTCGACGTGCTTCAAGGCATCCGCGACCGGCACAACGCGATCCCCGTCGTCATCGTCACCGCGCGGGACGACCGAGAGTCAGAGACCCGGGCCGCGCAGCTCGGGATCAGGAGCTACCTCATGAAGCCGTTCAGCTTCACCGACCTGCTGGAGATCGTGGAGGAGCCGGCCCGGCCGGGTGAGCGAGCTGATCTCGAGCCGTCCGACGGTCAGTCCGAGCTCGACGCGGCCCGGCCGTAGCGGCGGTCGCGCTGCGCGTACGTCTGGACAGCTGCCCACAGGTGGCGGCGGTCGAAGTCCGGCCAGAGCGTGTCGAGGAACACCAGCTCGGCGTACGCGGACTGCCAGAGCAGGAAGTTCGACGTCCGCTGCTCACCGGAGGTCCGCATGAACAGGTCGACGTCTGGCATGTCCGGCTCGTCGAGGTAGCGCGCGATCATCTTCTCGTCGATCTTGTCAGGTCGGATCTTGCCCTCGACGGCGAGGCGGGCGATCTCCTTCACCGCGTCGGCGATCTCGGCGCGCCCGCCGTAGTTGACGCACATGGTGAGCGTCAGCACGTCGTTGTGACGGGTCTTCTCCTCCGCGATCTCCAGCTCCTTGATCACGCTGCGCCACAGCCGCGGCCGCCGCCCGGCCCACCGGACCCGCACGCCCATCGCGTGCATCTCGTCGACCCGGCGGCGGATGACGTCTCGGTTGAAGCC
>JACCYY010000188.1 GCA_013696235.1 Sporichthyaceae bacterium
GGCCTGGACATCGGCGGCGGCGCGCTGGCAGAGCTCCGTCGGCTCGGCGTGGACGCCGAGCGGCTCGGTGGATGCACGTACGAGGACCGGGGGATGTACTCCTACCGCCGGGACGGCCTGACCGGTCGCCTCGCCGGGGTCGTCTGGCGCTCCTCCACCTCGCCCAGCTGATCGATCCCGGCCTGCACGACCCGCGTCTCGTCGCACCAGGCAGGATCAGGCTCCCTCACACCTGGCAGGATTCAGGCCCGTGCAGACGTCTGGCTCGGCGGACCGGCGCGCGCAGCTGGCCGGCAACCTCCAACGCGTGCACGACCGGATCTCGACGGCGTGCGCGGACGTCGGGCGCGACCCCGGTGAGATCACGCTCGTCGTGGTGACGAAGACGTTCCCTGCGTCCGACGTCGCACTCCTCGCCGACCTCGGCGTCACCGACGTCGGCGAGAACCGGGACCAGGAGGCGGCGGCCAAAGCGCAGGCGTGCGCCGACCTGCGCCTGCGGTGGCACTTCGTCGGTCAGCTGCAGACGAACAAGGCCCGATCCGTCGTCGCCTACGCCGATCTCGTGCACTCCGTCGACCGGGGACGGCTGGTGACCGCCCTCGACCAGGCGACGGCCAGATCCGGCCGTACGACGCGGCTCGGCGTGCTCGTCCAGGTCAACCTCGACGGGGTACCGGACCGCGGTGGGGCGGAGCCGGGCGAGGTCGGAGCTCTCGCGGACCAGATCGCAGCGTCTGACCAGCTCGATCTGGGCGGCGTGATGGCGGTGGCACCGCTCGGCTCCGAGCCCGCCCGCGCATTCGCCGAGCTGGCCCGGACCGCCAACCGGGTGCGGCACGACCACCCCGGCGCGATCGCGATCTCGGCTGGGATGAGTGCCGACCTCGAGGCTGCGGTCGCAGCCGGAGCGACACACCTGCGTGTCGGGTCCGGGGTCCTCGGTCGGCGGCCGTCCAGCGGGTAACGTCCGATCCCGGGAGCGATGCGACAGCGGACCCACATGATCACGCCGAGACGACAGCACGAACTCACCGGAAGGCATGGGTGCGATGGCCGGCACGATGCGCAAGATGGCCGTGTATCTCGGGCTCGTCGAGGACCAGGACCGCTACGGCGAGTACGGGGAGTACACGGAGTACGGCGACGGCGAGTACGACGACGTCGGGGTGGCCGACCGTCGCACCGAGCGCGGCGCCGGACCACCTCGGGAGTCCTCCGTCGTCCCGTCCGGCGCGCGCCGACCGGTCGAGCGGGTCTCGGCCGTGCGCGAGCTCGACCGGATCACGACGCTGCACCCGCGGACGTACAACGAGGCCCGGACGATCGGCGAGCACTTCCGCGAGGGCACCCCGGTGATCATGAACCTCACCGAGATGGACGACAACGACGCGAAGCGCCTGGTCGACTTCGCCGCCGGACTCATCTTCGGGCTGCGCGGATCCATCGAGCGGGTGACCCAGAAGGTGTTCCTGCTGTCCCCGCAGAACGTCACGGTCACGGCCGAGGACAAGGCGCGCATCGCCGAGGGCGGGTTCTTCAACCAGAGTTGACCGACGGGACCGGGTTCGGCGGCGGATCCTGCCGCCGCCGAGGCCGTCGTACAGGTCAGCGATGTGACAAGAACGCGACCTTCTGCACCTCCACCGCAGCGTTTCGAATCGATGCTGGAGGCCAGCGTCGAGTTCCTCGAGGACAGCGGGTTTGAGCCGGGTGCGGTAGCGCGTCGGCGAGCTCGATGGCTTCCCGCCACCGAGCGCGTAGCCGGGCAGACGTGCGGGATCGGTCCCGGGTGCGCGCGCGGTGCGGGTGTCGTCTCGTCCCGGTCGGATGTGTCCACTCGTCAGGATGGTTCACCTGTGGCCCCGCCTACGATGCGAGGCGTGGAAACAGCGCTGCGGCTCGTGCGTACAGCCAAGCTCCTCGCCCACGAGCCGAGCGTGCCCAAGTGGCTTCGAGGGCTGTTCGTCTTCGGGCTTCTGCCGATCCCGCTGTTCTTCGACGAGCTGGCGCTGATCGTCGCCACCGCGCTTCTGTACGTCTCTC
>JACCYY010000195.1 GCA_013696235.1 Sporichthyaceae bacterium
CGGTTCTCCCCCGCCTCGATCGCGTCGATCCGCGCCCCGATCAGCTCGACGCCGTACTTCTCCAGGACGCCGTTCGCGTGCAGCTCGACCGCCACGTTGAGCGCGGTCTGCCCACCGAGCGTCGCGAGCAGGGCGTCGGGCCGCTCGACCGCGATCACGCGCTCGACGAAGTCCGCGGTGATCGGCTCCACGTACGTGGCGTCGGCGAGGTCGGGATCGGTCATGATCGTCGCCGGGTTCGAGTTCACCAGGACGACGCGGAGGCCTTCCGCCACCAGCACCCGGCACGCCTGCGTGCCCGAGTAGTCGAACTCGCACCCCTGCCCGATCACGATCGGGCCAGAGCCGATCACGAGGACGCTCGCCAGGTCGGCGCGCCTAGGCATCGGCCCGCACCCTCCGGTCCGGCACCTGCGTCTCCAGCACCTGCCCGTCCATCATCTCGGCGAACCGCGCGAAGAGGTGGCCGCTGTCGTGCGGACCGGCCTCGGCCTCCGGGTGGTACTGGACGCTGAACGCCGGCACGTCGAGGCAGCGCAGTCCCTCCACGACCCCGTCGTTGAGCCCGACGTGGCTCACCCCCACCCGCCCGTACGGCGTGCGCGCGGGGTCACCCACCGCGAGATCGACCGCGAAGCCGTGGTTGTGCGCGGTGATCTCGACCCGGCCGGTGGCGAGGTCGGCGACCGGCTGGTTGATCCCGCGATGCCCGTACAAGAGCTTGTACGTGGCCAGGCCCAGCGCCCGGGCGAGGACCTGGTGGCCGAAGCAGATGCCGAAGACCGGCAGGCCGTCATCGAGCACCGCACGGGTGAGCGCGACCGCACGGTCGGCGGTAGCCGGATCACCCGGCCCGTTGGAGAGCAGGAAGCCTGCGCCGCCGACAGCGCGGACGTCCTCGATCGTGGACGTCGCCGGCAGCACCACCGTCTCGATGCCCAGCGCGGCCAGGTGTCGCGGTGTGGCCGCCTTGATCCCGAGGTCCAGCGCGGCGACACGGAAGCGGACCGGACCGACGGCCGGGACGACGTACGCGTCGGCCGTGCTGACCTCGCCGGCGAGGTCGGCGCCGAGCATCGGCGCGCTCCCGCGGACAGTCGCCAGCAGATCGTCGGGTGCGCGGTCGGCCGTCGGACCGGAGAACACGCCGACCCGCATGGCGCCCCGGTCGCGGAGGTGGCGCGTGAGGGCACGGGTGTCGACACCGCTGATGCCGACCACCGCCCACCGCTCGAGCTCGTCGGCCAGCGACCTGGTCGAGCGCCAGCTCGAGACACGTCTGGCCGGGTCGCGCACAACGAAGCCGGACACCCAGATCCGCCGGGACTGGACGTCCTCGTCGTTGACCCCGGTGTTGCCGATGTGCGGTGCCGTCATGATCACGACCTGCCGGTGGTACGACGGGTCGGTGAGGGTCTCCTGGTACCCGGTCATCCCGGTGGAGAAGACCGCCTCGCCGACGGTCTCGCCGACGCATCCGTACGCGTCGCCGGCGAACGTCCGCCCGTCCTCCAGCACCAGCACGGCGCTCACGTTCGCCTCCCGGCCCGGGCCGGATGACCACGGATCATCGAGGCCATCAGGTGAGCTTCGCGTCGAGCACGGTCGGGCGGCCCCGCAGGAACGTCGTGACCACCCGGCCCGGGAGGGCGATCGACGCGTACGGGTTGTTCCGCGAGAGCGACGCCGAGGCCGTCGGGTCGACCGGTGAGCGATGGGCCGGGTCGAGCAGCACGAGGTTCGCCGGTGCGCCGACCGCGATGGGATGACCATGCCCGGCGAGCCCACCGATGCGGGCCGGTCGGACCGACATGCGGTCGGCGACGCCGGCCCAGTTCAGCCGGCCGGTCTCGACCATGGTCTCCTGCACGACCCGCAGCGCGGTCTCCAGGCCGAGCATCCCGAACGCCGCGTCGGTCCAGTCGCTCTCCTTGTCCTCGATCGCGTGCGGAGCGTGGTCGGTCGCGACCGCATCGATCGTCCCGTCGGCCAGCGCGTCGCGCAGCGCCTCGGTGTCCTCGGCGGTCCGCAGCGGTGGGTTCACCTTGTAGACCGGGTCGTACGTCGTCGCGAGCTCGTCCGTGAGGAGCAGGTGGTGCGGCGTGACCTCGGCGGTGACCGACCAACCTTTGGACTTCGCCCAGCGCAGGATCTCGACGGAGCCGGCGGTGGACACGTGGCACACGTGCAGGCGAGACCCCACGTGTGCAGCGAGCAGCGCATCGCGGGCGATGATCGCCTCCTCCGCCGCCGCCGGCCAGCCGCGCAGCCCGAGCCGCCCGGACAGCGCACCCTCGTTCATCTGGGCATGCTCGGTGAGCCTCGGCTCCTGCGCGTGCTGGGCGATCACGCCATCGAACGCCTTGACGTACTCGAGCGCACGGCGCATGAGCGCGGCGTCGGACACGCAGTTCCCGTCGTCGGAGAAGATCCGCACCCGGGCCGCGGAACCCGCCATCGCGCCGAGCTCGGCCAGCCGCTCGCCGCGCAGCCCGACCGTGACCGCGCCCACCGGCGCGACGTCGCACAGCCCGGCCTCGCGACCGAGCCGCCAGACCTGCTCGACGACACCGGCGGTGTCCGCGACCGGATCGGTGTTCGCCATCGCATGCACTGCGGTGAACCCGCCGAGCGCGGCGCACCGGCTGCCGGTCTCGACGGTCTCGGCGTCCTCGCGACCGGGCTCGCGCAGGTGGGTGTGCAGATCCACCAGCCCGGGCAGCGCAATCAACCCATCGGCGTCGATGATCTCCGCGCGGGTCCCGGACGCGTCCGCGCCGAGAGCCGCCACGACGCCGTCGCGCAGCAGCACGTCGGTGGCCGCACCACCCAGCGGCCGCACGCCCTTGATCAGGTACGTCGTCGTCATGCCGGGACCGACTCGGGTGCAGACGCGGTTGCGACGGCCGGCTCGCCAATTGCGGAGAGGGCGGGTTCGCTCCCTCCCAGCAGCAGGTACAGCACCGCCATCCGGACGCTCACGCCGTTCGCGACCTGCTCGACGATCACCGATCGCGCGGAGTCCGCGACGGTGGCCGAGATCTCCATCCCGCGGTTCATCGGACCGGGGTGCATGACGATCGCGTGGCCGGGCAGCGTCCCCATGCGCCGCGCGTCGAGACCGTAGCGCCGGCTGTACTCGCGCTGCGTTGGGAAGAAGGCCGCGTTCATGCGCTCCTGCTGGACTCGCAGCATCATCACGGCATCGCTCTTCGGCAGCGGCCCGTCGAGCTCGTACGACGTCTCGCACGGCCACGTCTCGACGCCGACCGGCAGCAGCGTCGGCGGCGCGACCAGCGTGACCTGGGCACCAAGCGTGGCCAGCAGCAGGACGTTGGACCGCGCGACCCGGCTGTGCAGGACGTCACCGACGATCGTCACCCGGCGCCCGTCGAGCTCACCGAGGTGTCGCCGCATCGTGAACGCGTCGAGCAGCGCCTGCGTCGGGTGCTCGTGCGTGCCGTCACCGGCGTTGATCACGCAGCCGCGGATCCAACCGGAGTTGGCCAGCCGGTGCGGAGCGCCCGACCCGCTGTGCCGGATCACGACACCGTCGGCGCCCATCGCCTCGAGGGTGAGCGCGGTGTCCTTGAGGCTCTCGCCCTTGGACACGCTCGATCCCTTGGCCGAGAAGTTGATGACGTCCGCCGACAACCGCTTCGCCGCCGCCTCGAACGAGATCCGGGTCCGGGTCGAGTCCTCGAAGAAGAGATTGACCACGGTCCGTCCGCGCAGCGCGGGCAGCTTCTTGATCGGCCGGTCGGCGAGCTGGCGCATCTCCTCAGCGGTGTCGAGCACGAGCAGCGCGTCGTCGCGGTCGAGATCCGCCGCCGAGAGGAGGTGCCGCTTCACCGGGTGTCCCGCTCGGAACGGCCACCGGCGCCCGAGGCGACCGCCGGCGACTCGATCAGCACCGCATCGTCGCCGTCGACCTCGTCGAGGTGCACGCGGACGATCTCCAGCTGCGACGTCGGAAGGTTCTTGCCGACGAAGTCAGCCCGGATCGGCAGCTCGCGGTGACCACGGTCGACGAGGACGGCCAGCTGCACGGCGCGAGGACGGCCGAGATCGCCGATCGCGTCCAGGGCGGCCCGGATCGTCCGGCCGGAGTAGAGGACGTCGTCGACGAGCACCACCACCTGGTCGTCGATGCCGCCGGCCGGGATGTCGGTGGGCTCCAGCGGGCGAGCCGGCCGCAGGCGCAGGTCGTCGCGGTACATCGTCACGTCGAGCGCACCGACGGGCACGGCGCTCTCGACGTCGGCGATCCGGGCAGCCAACCGTCGCGCGAGTGGCACGCCGCGGGACGGGATGCCGAGCAGCAGCAGGTCGGCCGGTCCCTTGTTCCGCTCCAGGATCTCGTGCGCGATCCTCGTCAGCGCGCGGCCCACATCGGCGCGATCGAGGACGGAACGGGTCGTCGCGGGGTCCTGCCCCCGAGCCCGGTGATGGTCGCCGGGCTGGCGGTCGACCGGCCGGCGGTTCAGCGGATCCCAGGTCGAGGGGTTCGGGTTCGAGGCAGGCGTCACAGGGTGAAGACCTCCTTCCCCGCCTCACTGGACGGGCCTTAAAGGATGTCGATCGGTCGGCGGCAGGCTAGCAGCGCCCGCGGGAACGGGTCGTCGTCGCCACTCCGGTGCGCGAACGCATCGTCGGTCGGCTTCACCGCCGCCTGGGCTCGCCAGGTAGCCGCGCTGGGGTCGAAACGGTCGCCTTCAGCAGCAACCACACCCGTTTCCGCGGTTCCTGTTGTCAGCGGCCGCAGTTACGCACCGGTTCGGTGGTTCCGCTTGACCTACCTGGGCCAGCGACGTACGGTCACGTTGTGTGACTGAGTGCGATCTCAGCCGCACGTGTCCTACGGGGGAAACGGGGGACAAGAACGTGTCGAACGACTATGCCCGGGCTTTGGGCGCACGACTCCGGCAGATCCGGACGCAACAGGAATTATCTCTCCACGACGTCGAGAAGCAGTCCAACGGCCGATGGAAGGCCGTGGTCGTCGGCTCGTACGAGCGTGGCGATCGAGCGATCTCGGTGCACAAGCTGGCCGACCTGGCCGAGTTCTACGGCGCGCCCGTTGCGCAGCTGCTGCCCGACGGGGGTGACGCTGGCGCTGCACCGCCGACACCACGGGTCGTCGTCGACCTTGGTGGTCTGGCCGCGCTCGACAATCCTGCATCGGAACCGCTGAGCCGTTACCTCGCCGCGATCCAGTCCATGCGCGGTGATTACAACGGCAAGGTGCTCTCGATGCGCCAGGACGACCTGCGCGCGCTCGCCATCGTCTACGACGAGTCGCCGCTCGAGCTGGTCGACCGCTTGATCGCGTGGGATCTGGTCGACCCGTTGGTCCGCTCCAGCTTCGCCGAGAGCGCGGGTGATCCCGCACCAGGAATCTCCCG
>JACCYY010000228.1 GCA_013696235.1 Sporichthyaceae bacterium
TGAATCGAACATGTGTTCGATGAACCGGGTCGACCCCCCGGTTCGAGATCGGTGCTCGTCGAGGCGACTCGACCCCGCCTCGGCGGGCACCGCCTCACCGCAGCCGGAGGTGGCCATGGCGGTGCGAACGGCGCGACGGACGGTTCCGAGCACGCCAGCCCCGGCGCCTGGGCTGATCCAGCAGGCGTCGCGCCAGCTCGTCCGGGCCCGCAACGGACTGGTCGAGGCGGCGATGGCCACCAGCGCGTCCGAGCGGTACGTCGCCGCCCACCTGGCCGCGTTGCGGGCTGCCGCGGCGGTCCTCGCCGTCCGGACCCGCCCGGCCAGCCGGCGTGGGGCGCCGCCGAGCGCGTGGGTGATGCTGGCGACCGTCGCCCCAGAGCTGCACGAGTGGGCGACGTTCTTCGCCGCAAGCGCCAGCCGGCGCGCAGACGCCGAGGCGGGGATCCCCGGTGCGGTCGGCGCGCGAGCCGCTGACGACCTGCTCCGCGATGCCGAGACGTTCCTCGCGCTGGTGGAGACCACCCTCGGCCTGTCCCACCAGCAGTCGCTGCCCCGGGCGCACGCCGCGCTCCGGGCCGGCTGATCCGACGCCACGGCGCGCTGATCCAGCCAGTCGGGCGCCCGGGCCGGCGTCTCCCCACGGCCGCGCCGTCGCTCGGGCAGACCTCGACGTGGGTACGGTGACAAACCTGTGAGCCGACGACAGCAGCTCGACCGGCCCGGCCCGCCGACCGGTCCACCGGCCGATGACACCGGTTGCGCGGTGCTGCACGTGGACATGGACGCCTTCTACGCCTCCGTCACGCTGCGCGACCACCCTGATCTGGTGGGCACGCCGGTGATCATCGGCGGAAAGGGCCGGGGGGTCGTGCTCTCGGCGACCTACGAGGCGCGGAGGTTCGGGGTTCACTCGGCTATGCCGATGGCCAGGGCGCGACGCCTCTGCCCCGGCGCCACTGTGCTGCCGCCACAGTTCGACGCGTACGCCGAGGTGTCCAGGGGCGTGATGGCGATCTTTCGCGCGGTGACGCCGCTCGTGGAGCCGCTCTCGCTGGACGAGGCGTTCCTCGACGTCGCGGGGGCCCGGCGCCGCCTCGGTTCGCCGTCGGTGATCGCCTCGATGATCCGCGCCGAGGTCGTCGGCGCCCACGGCGTCACGTGCTCGGTCGGCGTCGCGAGCACCAAGTTCGTCGCCAAGGTCGCCTCCACGCGCTGCAAGCCCGACGGTCTGCTGGTAGTCCCGCGGGACGGTGTGCTGGAGTTCCTGCACCCGCTCCCGGTCGGGGCGCTCTGGGGGGTCGGCGAACGCACCGAGCGCGAGCTGCACCGGCTGGGACTGCGAACCGTAGGTGATCTCGCGCGCGCGCCGGTCGCGAGCCTGGTAGCGCTGCTCGGGGAGGCGAGCGCCGGGCATCTCGCTGCGCTCGCCCAGGGCCGCGACGGCCGCGCGGTGCAGCCCGGCGTGGTCGAGCGGAGCATCGGCGCCGAGGAGACCTTCACGGTAGATATCGCGGACCCGGTCCGGCTCAGGCGGGAGCTGCTCCGCCTCGCCGAGCGGGTGGGCCGGCGTGCGCGCAAGGCAGGTCTCGCCGGTCGAACCGTGGCGATCAAGGTCCGGTACAGCGACTTCACGACGATCACGCGGTCCCGCACGCTGCCGGACCGGACCGACGTCACCAAGACGATCTACGAGACCGCGGTGAGCCTGCTCGACGGGGTCACGCCGTTGCGTTCGCCGCTGCGGCTGGTCGGCGTCCGGCTCGAGTCGGTGGCTGCCGCCGGCGAGGTGGCCGAGCAGCTCGTGCTGGACCAGCCAGCCAGCGGATGGCGCGAGGTCGAACGCGTCGCCGACGCCGCTTCCCGGCGCTTCGGCAACGCCGCCCTCCGCCCAGCAACCCTCGTCGAGGCGCTCGCCGACGACGTCGCCGGGCGGGCTCCGCCTCGCGCGCGCTGAGCCGACCCGCAGGTGCTGTGGCCGTCGGGTTTCCCCTACGGCGTACGGCGCCTATCCTGAGCCTGAGTCCTGTGGCGGGCCATGACCTTCGTGGCTCGGCGAACTGGAGGTTCACGGTGCCCCTCTCTGATCACGAGCAGCGACTGCTCGAGCAGATGGAGCAGGCGCTGTACGCCGAGGACCCGCGCTTCGCCTCGGTGCTCCAGGGCGAGGACCTCCGCGTCCGGTACCGCCGCCGCCTGGTGATCGCCGTGCTCGGCTTCGTCGCCGGCGTCGCCCTCCTGATGTCCGGCCTGGTGTTCCAGGTCATCCTGGTCAGCGTCCTCGGGTTCGTGGTCATGCTCGTCTCGGTGCTCGTCGGGGTGAGCGCGTACCGCCGCAGCCCGCACGACGGCGCCGGTCAGCCGTTCGTCGCACCATCCAACGTGCACCCGATCGGCGCCGGTCGCCGCAAGCGTGGCCTCATGGAGCGGGTCGAGGAACGCTGGCAGCGCCGCCGCGACGAGTCCTGAGCCGTCGCTCCCCGGCCCCGGCGGCCTCCCGCTCGACCCGAGAGTGGTCACACCCGTATGACGCCCGTCCCGAGCGTCGTCGCGGGCAGCGCCCTACTTGGGCGAGGGGACGGCGTGCCGGCGGCGCAGCTCGTTGCGGAGCTGGCCGCTGAGACCCTCGAGCCAGTCCAGCACGTCGGCGATCCTCTCGCTCACCGCGTGCACGAGTCGGCCGGTCGAGGGCGGGAGGTACCGGGCGCGCAGGCGCTGCGGGCGGTCCGCCGCGCCAGTCAGCCCCCTGGCCACCTCGGCGACGTCGGCGCGGACGTCACCGATGGTGCCGGGTTCGCGGGCGTACAGCACGCGTTCGGTGGACCGGGCCAGCCGAGCGAGCGCCTCGGCCGGTGGGATGTCGAGCTTGGCAGCGGTCTTCAGGCGCTGGGCCAGGGTCCGCGGGGTGTCCGAGCGGTCCCAGGAGTGGCCGAGGTCGGCGGCGACGTCGAGCAGCTCGGACCAGCCGGCCAGCACCAGCTGGGTGGGGGTGGATGCTCGCGACCACCGGTGCCGGGTCATCGCCATCCGGGCCAGCATCGGCGACGCCAGCAGCAAGATCACTCCGAGGCCGATGAGCGCGGGGACCAGCGGGAACCGGAACCCGCCCCCGACGCCGGTCACTGGTCCGGTGTCGAACACGTCGGTCGCCGTTGGGGTCGGTACTGCGCCAGCGCCGGCCGTCGACGAGGTCGTCGGGATCGGGGTCGTCCCGGCGGCGTCGGGGACCGACCAGCCAGGCGGCGCGCCGGTACGGGCGGCCGGCGTCGGCTCGAAGCGGACCCACCCGAGACCGTCGATGTAGAGCTCGGGCCAGGCATGCGCGTCGTCGGAGCTCACGACCCACTCGAGGCCGCTCACGTTCCGGCCAGGTGTGTAGCCGACGTCGACCCGGGCCGGGATGCCGAGATGCCGAGCCATGATCGCCATCGTCGCGGCGAACTGCTCGCAGTACCCGCGCCGGCCGTTGACAAAGGCCACGAGGTCCTGACCGGCGTGACCCTCTTCCACCTCGAGCGTGTACGCGAACTCCGCCGGGTCGCGGAACCAGCTCTGCAACGCGATCGCCTGCTCCATCGGCGTGGTAGCGCCGGCGTCGGCGACCACGTCGTCGGCCAGGTCTGTGACCTCGGGTGGCAGCTCGGGCAGCTCCAGGTAACGGTCGAGCTGGCTCGGTGGGGCGGCGTCGGTCGGCGTGGCCGCCTCGTAGTCGATCTCGAGGCTGGTCACCCGGTACCTCGCCCCGACGGTCGTGTTGTCGATGCCGAACACGTTGAGGCTGTCGGCGTCGTACACCCACCGGCCGGGCGCGATCTCGAGATTCGTCGCGGGGTACGGCAGTGGCAGCCACCGAGAGGCGAAGACGTCCTGGATCGTGACGTCCGTCGTCCGCTCCCTGCTCGCCAGCGTGGTCGCGGCCGGTGCGTCGGGGATCGGGCCGGTGATGATCTGGCTGTCCGGAAGCTCGCGCTCGGTCCGTCGCCACTCGGTCCCGTCGAACGCGTCCAGCGTCGTCATCCGGAAGTACTCCGGGCCCGGGTCCGAGGTCTGGTAGCCGAACAGCTCGACCGGCTCGTCGCGCTGGAGATCGCGGACCAGGTCGACGAACGGGTCGCCGACCACGATCTGGCGGCCTCCCGGGCCACCCGATCCGATCCCACCGCCGATCAGGCTGACGTCAAGGACCGGGACCACGACCGGGACCGCTACCGCAAGGCAGACCGCGGCCGCGCCGATCCGCCGTCCGACCCGAGCGATCGCACCGGTCTCGACCTCGCCGACGAACGCATGCGTGGTGACCTCGCGGTCGCTGAAGCCCATCGAACGACCCCAGCGAGCGAGCCGTTCACGACCCTCGGCGACGAGCAGCCCCACGAACGAACCAGCCGCGAGGACGAAGAGCAGCCAGGGGACGCCGTCCTCGG